>NZ_CEVCIF010000061.1:0-19101 GCF_982245605.1 Coprobacter fastidiosus
AATATGCACAACTTTTTAAACATAAATCTTTTATAATTTAATTCCGCCAATAGGTAAACAAATCAATAAGAGCCTGCCTATATTTTCCCGATAAAAAAATATTATTTTTCTTGAATTTTTACAGGTAAATCATTAAATGTCAAATCTTTTAAAAGCACTTTACCTGCTGTATCATACATCTGTTCACGTGCCTTCAACAAAGCAACCCAATGCTTGTTATAAAGAGTATCTCTATTAATTTTAAACTGCTCAGAACCCAGCTCATCTATACGCATTAATAATGTTCCTACCGTCATTCCGGAAATATCGGATGCCGGCTGATATGCCAGCAAACGTTCATCATCAGTTGTCGTTTCCCTGACAATCCCTATCTCAATAAGTAAATATAGAACCTGACTGGTAAGCTTAATCGGAATCTGATAAGCCTTACTTATCTGCTGCATTGTCAGAGGTGCCTCTCCGTTTTCAAAACGTTTTACGATCACCGATGCGATCAGCAATACGACAAAATCTTGATATCGACGACTTATATTCTTTGTATCCTGTTCAAAATCATAACTTTCTATATTTTGAGCTGAAAACGAAAGAACCGCACCGAAAAGACAAATCAGCCATGAAAGTTGCATCCATAATAAAAACAACGGTAAAAATGCAAAACTTCCGTAAATAGCATTATACTTCGACACCCATATTTGCCCGCTGATATACAAAAACTGGAAAATCTGAAAAGCCGTACCGCAAATAATACCAGCAATAAAAGCGTTCCAGAATTTAACCTTTGTATTGGGCACTAAAACATATATTCCTGTAAACAATAAACAGGTCAAGAAATAGGGACTAAACGAAATTAGATTTCTTACCAAAGGACTTATAAAATATAAATACGCATTGCTGTCAATACCCGTAGATATAAACAAAGATATACCACTGGAAGCTATCATCAAGACCGGAAGTAAAACAAACATCGAAGTATAATCGGTAATTTTACGATAAAAAGAACGATTTTTCTTTACCTGCCATATATCATTCAACGTACTTTCTACAGTACCCATCAGGCTTATTACCGTCCAAAGTAAAAAGATAATACCGATTCCGACAAATACTCCGCTTTTAGCCTGCGTCAAATAGGCATCGACGAATGAAAGAGCATGTGCAAGCGCTTCCTTTTGAGCTGGAAAATAATCGAACAATTGACTTTGCACAATATTTTGAAAACCAAAACCTTTAGCTATGGCAAACATTAAGGCTAAAGCCGGAACGACAGCTAATAATGTGCTATAGGTAAGTGCCGATGCTTTTGACTGAAGGTCATCTTCTCGAAACCGACGTACTGAAATAAATATAGTCTTTGCCAGATTGATCAACCTACGACGCAACCCCGAAACATCATTCCCGGTAATACGCCACATATCTTCAAATATAAATTTCGATGCGGTGCGAAAGAATGTTACAATCCGGAGTACTATATTATTTTTCGCCATATTTACAACAATCATTGAATAAAAAATACAGCAGAACGATAAGCCGGGTTCTGTACCTTAAAAAAGGCGTCTGTCATTTATCTTATCTTTATGTCGCCATAAAGCTTTAGCGGTTTACCCCCCGACATTGGACGAGCAGCCCTACTGCGTCGGTATACATAACCTTACAACCCATAAGACGTACGGCTTTTCGTGTCACCACGAAAACCGGTGAGCTCTTGCCTCACCTTTTCACCCTTGCTGCAAGCAGCGGTTATTTTCTGTTACGTTACTCTACTCTCACGAATAGCTTCCCGTTAGGAAATATGGTGCTCTATGTTGCCCGGACTTTCCTCACATGTTTCCATGAGCGACAGACTGTCCTGCTGTATATACTTGCAAAGATAATCGATTACCGGCGGTTATCCAAACTGCTGCCCGACAAAAAGAACAATCTTGTGCGATTATAACATTATTATAGAGATGATTGTCTTCATCTATCAGACTTTATGTCAGTTATATCGGTAACTTTGTCGGTTTTCCAGACAACGGTCAGTTAACCCCTGTTAATCACCTAAGAGAGCTATTAAAAGTTTCTAAAAAGAAACAGAGAGAGAAATAACCGCACGGATATTGTATTAAATTTAACGACTCAAACATTTAAAAACAGAGATTTATTAACAAATGAATAACAGAAACGTCATGGAAAATTTCAGCAAAAAACTTATCAGTTTTGCACTCGTGGCTCTCGTTAGTTCCGGAGTATCCATTGGTGCTTACTCCTTTCTAAACCGCTCGAAATCAATAAGCGATAACGCTATTGAGGAAGCCGGAAGCAAATACGCCAAACCCGTAGCTTTTACTCCGGTTTCAAACCGTCCGGCTATTGAAACCGATTTTACAAAAGCGGCGGCCAGTACAGTAAATGCCGTTGTCAGTATAAAATCTACGACATCTGCCAAACAACAACAGCAAGGAATGATGCAAGATCCTTTCTTTGAATTCTTTTTCGGACAAAGAGGGGGTGGAAATATGAAACCTCAACCTCGTGTAGGAATGGGATCGGGAGTAATCCTCACCCCTGATGGTTATATTGTAACGAACAACCATGTAATTGAAGGCGCGGATATATTAGAGGTAACTTTAAATGATAAAAGATCTTTCAATGCTAAAATCATAGGAACAGACCCAAGTACCGATTTGGCTTTAATCAAAATCGAAGCAAAAGATCTTCCGACATTACCTTTCGGAGATTCGGACAAACTACAAGTCGGAGAATGGGTCCTGGCTGTCGGAAATCCATTCCAGCTCTACTCTACTGTTACAGCCGGTATTGTAAGTGCCAAAGCTCGTAGCTTAGGTATGATCAGTACAGGGAAAACCATGGGTATAGAATCTTTTATACAGACTGATGCAGCAGTAAATCCGGGTAATAGCGGAGGCGCTCTTGTAAATACAAATGGAGAATTAGTTGGTATAAACACAGCCATTTATTCCGAAACAGGAGCTTATTCTGGATATTCTTTTGCTATTCCGACAAGTATAGTAAGCAAAGTAATTACCGACTTGAAACAATACGGAACAGTACAACGTGCCGTGCTTGGAGTTATCATCCGCGATATTAATTCAGATCTCGCAAAAGAAAAAGACATTCAGATACAAGATGGTATTTATATAGAAGAAGTCAGCGACCGTAGTGCCGCCATGGAAGCCGGAATAAAGAAAGGAGACATTATCATTGCAATCAACGATGTACCTGTAAAAACTGCTTCTGCATTACAGGAACAGGTAAACCGTTATCGCCCCGGTGATAAAATAAAAGTAACAATTCACAGAGGAAAAGATACTAAAACGCTTTCGGTTACGTTAAAGAATAATCAAGGCAATACCGAAATTACCAAAACAAAAGGTATCGAGAGTCTTGGAGCAGCTTTCAAAGAGTTGAAAGATAATACTAAACGGGAACTAAATATCAGTTCTGGAGTTCAAGTTGTCGGTATCAAAGCCGGAAAATTCCAAAGAGCCGGTATTCGCGACGGATTTATTATTCTTAATATCAACGGTGTCAACGTAAAATCAGTCGATACGATCGAAAGTATTTTCAATGACATCATGAAAGGAAACAGCAGAGATAAAGTCATGTTCATCACCGGTATATATCCGAATGGGAAAACTGGATATTATGCTGTAGATCTTTCGGAATAAAGCATAGTTCTTAAATCAAATCATAAAAGCACAATTTACTGTAATTAAATTTGCAGAATTGTGCTTTTATCTTGGCAAATGGCAAAGAAGATTAATATCGGAAACAAATTATTTCCACCGTACGTTTTGCGAATAGCCAATATGGAAGAAAAGAGTTAGGACAAAATGGAACAAAGTTCTTTTCTTAACCGTAAGGTTTGAGAATTTGTAAAAAAACATTATATTTGCACTCCAAATTTCTAATCTGCAGGATGAGACAATTAAAGATCACAAAATCAATTACCAACAGGGAGAGCGCTTCGCTTGACAAGTACCTTCAGGAAATCGGACGAGAAGACCTGATTACTGTCGAAGAAGAAGTTGAACTTGCCCAGCGCATAAAAAAAGGAGATCGGGTTGCTTTAGAAAAACTAACCCGCGCCAATCTGCGTTTTGTCGTTTCTGTCGCCAAGCAATATCAAAACCAAGGATTAAGTCTTCCCGACCTGATCAACGAAGGAAATTTGGGTTTGATAAAGGCTGCTGAAAAATTTGACGAAACCAGAGGTTTTAAATTTATCTCTTATGCTGTGTGGTGGATACGTCAATCGATTCTTCAGGCTTTAGCAGAACAATCTCGTATCGTACGTCTTCCTCTCAATCAAGTAGGATCGCTGAATAAAATCAGCAAAGCCTTTTCTAAATTTGAACAGGAAAACGAACGGCGTCCTTCTCCTGAAGAATTAGCAGATGAATTGGATATCCCCGTAGACAAAATTTCGGATACAATGAAAGTTTCCGGACGTCACATTTCTGTTGACGCCCCATTTGTCGAAGGAGAAGACAACAGTCTGTTAGACGTGCTTATCAACGATGATTCGCCTATTGCCGACCGGTCATTGATCAATGAGTCCCTCGCTAAAGAAATAGATCGAGCATTAGCTACATTAACCGAAAGAGAAAGTGATATTATCAAAATGTTTTTCGGTATCGGATGTCAAGAAATGACATTGGAAGAAATCGGCGACAAATTCGGCCTCACCAGAGAGCGCGTACGCCAGATCAAAGAAAAAGCCATAAGAAGATTGAGACAAAGTTCTCGTAGCAAACTGCTTAAAACCTACTTAGGATAAGACAAGAAAGAGTGATCCTAAAAAACAAAGAGTGCATTCGGACAATTAACTCCGAATCACTCTTTTTCGTTTGATCTAAAAACCAATACCATGTCTAAAAAAAATTATTTGCTACTCATTCTCACTATTACCGCAATTTTATATTCCTCAGTCACCAACGCTCAAGAAGTAAAAGAGAGGGCGATGGTTGTCTATTCTAAAAAAACAAAAGAACACTCTAAAGCAAAAACGTTCGCAGCATTTACCGATTTCGGAACTTCCCTCTTCATGAGACAAGATCCGGCATATCCCGATTTATCCGAATGTAATGCCAGCTTAGATTTAGATATATCATACGGTTATTTTATCAATAGCTATTTCTACATAGGACCAGGCGCAGGAATACGAGCTTACTTCAGAGAAAATTTTACAATGTTCCCCATATTCGGAGAATTAAGAGGATGTTGGAAACGGACATTTATATATGGCAAAGGAGGATTCAGTTTATCTACTTCAGGGAACAATGACAGAGGAGGAGCATATGCCTCGATCGGTTTAGGAGTCAATTTTATATCTAAAACAAAATACAAACTGTTTCTCAGCATGGGCTATGAATTTCAAGATCACAGACGTAAAGATACCAGCGTATTACGGAAAGAAATATTAACCGGAAAGAATGGCATAGCCATTCGCATTGGCACACAATTCTAAAAAAATAAAGCAGCAATTAATTACAAATCAAAAGAATCACATCTTTACAAATTATATTCTATAAGATTTATATAGAAAAAAAATTCATTTTGTTTTGAATATAAAAAAAGCATTTCTATATTTGCAACCGAAAACGAAGGTATAAATATTTTTCAAATAAACATAAAACTTAATATGAAGCCGTTTGCAATTCTACTACTAGGTTTACAGATTATTATTCTATTGAGAACAATTAATAGGAAGTGAGCCAGTGTACAATAATATAAAGAGATAAATATAAAACCTTTCTCACTTCCAGTGTTGAAAGGTTTTTTTATATAGAAAAATAAAGATAAGAAATAAAATTATGTCTGACAGATTATTCATTTTTGACACTACATTGCGAGACGGAGAACAAGTTCCCGGCTGCCAATTGAATACCGTAGAAAAAATTCAGGTAGCTAAAGCTCTCGAAGGGCTAGGTGTTGATGTTATCGAAGCCGGGTTTCCGGTATCCAGTCCGGGAGATTTCAACTCGGTAGTAGAAATCTCTAAAGCAGTAACGTGGCCTACCATTTGTGCTCTGACACGAGCAGTAGAAAATGATATAAAAGTGGCCGCAGAAGCATTAAAATATGCCAAACACGGACGAATACATACCGGAATAGGTACATCTGATTATCATATCAAATACAAATTCAATTCCACTCGGGAAGAAATCATCGAACGTGCTGTATCGGCGGTCAAATATGCAAAAAAATTTGTAGAAGATGTCCAATTCTACGCAGAAGATGCCGGACGTACAGACAATGAATATTTAGCCCGAGTCATAGAAGCTGTAATAAAAGCCGGCGCTACGGTAGTAAATATACCGGATACTACAGGATATTGCCTTCCGGATGAATTCGGGCGCAAAATACGTTTCTTAAAAGAGAATGTAGAAGGAATCGATAAAGTAACCATAGCTACTCACTGTCATAACGATCTGGGAATGGCCACGGCAAATACAATTTCAGGAATATTGAATGGGGCAAGACAAGCTGAAGTTACTATAAACGGTATCGGAGAACGTGCCGGAAATACATCTTTAGAAGAAGTTGCTATGATTTTTAAGAGCCATCACGATCTCAATATAGAAACTAATATCAATACACAAAAAATATATGGCATAAGTCGTATGGTTTCTAGTTTGATGAATATGCCGGTGCAACCGAACAAAGCTATTGTAGGACGCAACGCATTTGCCCACTCTTCGGGAATACATCAAGATGGAGTCTTGAAAAACCGTGAAAGTTATGAAATCATCGATCCTAAAGATGTCGGTATCGACGAAAATTCAATCGTATTAACCGCCCGTAGCGGACGAGCAGCATTAAAACATCGCCTGCACATTCTCGGAGTCGAACTCGACAAAGAAAAGCTGGATAAGGCATATAGAGATTTTCTGAAACTTGCCGATCGCAAAAAAGATATAAATGATGATGACATATTGATGCTTGTCGGCAAAGACCGTTCGGCAAATGCCCGCATCGCAATCGACTATTTGCAGGTAACTTCAGGTATCGGCATGCGCCCCGTCGCCAGTATCGGACTGAAAATCGCCGGAGAGAAATTTGAAGCGGCAGCTTCCGGTAATGGTCCCGTAGATGCGGCAATAAATGCGGTAAAACAAATAATTCACCGTAAAATGACCGTACAAGAATTCTTAATTCAAGCTATCACAAAGGGAAGTGACGATGTCGGAAAAGTACATATAACAGTTTCTTATGAAGGAGTACACTATTATGGTTTCTCAGCCAATACAGATATTGTAGCAGCATCTGTTGAGGCATTTATCGACGCTATTAATAAATTTATCGTTTAATAAACAACATCATTTATCATGTCTAAAAAAACATTATTCGACAAAATTTGGGATGCACATGTAGTTTCTACTATACAAGGCGGACCCACACAATTATACATCGACAGACATTATTGTCATGAGGTGACCAGTCCTCAAGCATTTAACGGTTTGCGAGAACGTGGATTGAAAGTATTCCGTCCCGACCGTACGACTTGTTCACCTGATCACAATATACCGACATTGAACCAAGACAAACCGATTGCAGACCCCATATCCCGAAACCAAGTAGAAGCTTTAAGTAGAAACGCTAAGGAATTCGGTATTACTCTATACGGACTCGGACACGAAAAGAATGGAATTATTCATGTTATAGGACCGGAAAACGGACTGACACAACCGGGAATGACCATTGTCTGCGGGGACAGCCACACATCTACTCACGGAGCTTTCGGAGCTATTGCATTCGGAATCGGGACAAGCGAAGTCGAGATGGTTCTGGCCACACAATGTATTTTGCAGCCTAAACCCAAAAGAATGAGAATCACTATTAACGGAAAACTTGGAAAAGGGGTTACGGCAAAGGATATAGCTCTCTATGTAATTTCCCGAATGACTACAGGCGGCGCAACCGGTTATTTTGTAGAATTTGCCGGAGAGGCGATTCGCTCACTGAGTATGGAAGGGCGCATGACAGTATGTAACCTAAGTATTGAAATGGGTGCAAGAGGCGGAATGATCGCCCCTGACGAAACGACATTCGCTTATGTCAAAGATAAAGAATTTGCCCCTAAAGGAGAAGAGTGGGAAAAAGCGCTGAAACAGTGGAAAGAACTGTATAGTGATGCCGATGCTGTATTTGATAAAGAGGTATTCTTCGACGCTTCGGATATTGCTCCTCGTATTACTTACGGGACAAATCCCGGAATGGGAATGGGAATACACGATACGATTCCGACATTAGAACAGATTGATGAGGCTGGTAAAATATCTTTTATCAAGTCATTAAATTACATGGGATTCAAACCCGGTGAAAAATTAGAAGGAAAACCAATCGACTATGTATTTCTCGGCAGTTGTACAAACGGACGTATCGAAGATTTCCGAACCTTTGCCGAATTTGTAAAAGGACATAAAAAGGCTGATCATGTAGTCGCATGGTTAGTGCCCGGTTCTTGGGCGGTAGAAAAACAAATCAGGAAAGAAGGATTGGATAAAATCCTGACCGAAGCGGGATTTGAACTTCGTCAGCCCGGGTGCTCTGCTTGTCTTGCAATGAATGACGATAAAATTCCTTCCGGGAAATATGCCATATCTACATCTAACCGAAATTTTGAAGGGAGACAAGGTCCGGGTTCACGAACAATTTTGGCAGGACCTCTTGTCGCGGCAGCGGCTGCTATTACAGGAAAAATTACCGACCCCCGAAATTTTATGCAATAATTATTATATAATCTTTTAGAAATAAAAAATATGACCGATAAATTTAAAACTTTGACCTCTACCTGTATCCCACTCCCTATGGAAAATGTAGATACAGACCAGATAATACCTGCTCGTTTCTTAAAAGCAACTACCCGAGAAGGTTTCGGTGATAACCTGTTCAGAGACTGGCGCTACGATAAAGAAGGAAATCCTATTCCCGGATTTGTATTAAACGATCCCACTTATTCAGGTACTATTTTGGTTGCCGGAAAAAATTTCGGAAGCGGATCAAGTCGAGAACATGCCGCATGGGCTGTCGCCGGATACGGATTCAAGGTTGTCGTTTCAAGTTTTTTTGCCGATATTTTTAAAAACAATGCATTAAACAACTGTGTTCTTCCGGTCGTGGTTTCTGAGAATTTTCTATCAGATCTGTTCGGAGCAATCGCCTCCGACCCGAAAACCACAGTCACAGTAGATCTGGAAAATCAGATAATTACGAACAACTACAATGGCTCTCAAGAATCATTCGAAATAAATCCTTATAAAAAAGATTGCCTGCTTAACGGATATGATGATATAGACTATTTATTAAGCAGAAAGGATAGAATAGAAGCGTGGGAAAAGTCTCAAAACAGATAAATATGCGGCAAATAGAAATACTTGATACGACTCTGCGCGACGGAGAACAAACATCGGGAGTCTCATTCGCAGCTCAGGAAAAGCTCAGTATTGCAAGACTTTTGTTAGAAGAATTACGTGTAGATCGCATTGAAATTGCATCGGCAAGAGTCTCTGAAGGAGAATTCGAAGCTGTAAGAAGAGTGTGTGAATGGGCAGGGAAACGCGGTCACTTGAATAAAGTCGAAATTCTCGGATTTCTGGATAACGGTATTTCTATAAAATGGATTAAGAAAGCCGGAGGAAAAGTTGCGAATTTGCTATGTAAAGGCTCTCTGAAACATTGCACACAACAATTACGGAAATCTCCGGAAGAACATATAGAAGCAATCCGAAAGGAAATCTCTTTCGCAAAAACGAACGGACTTCAAGTAAATATATATCTGGAGGATTGGTCGAATGGTATGTTACATTCTCCCGAATACGTTTTTCAACTTGTAAATGCTCTAAAAAACGAACCTATCGAACGTATCATGCTTCCCGATACTTTAGGGATACTAAACCCTTACTCTTCATACGATTATTGTAAATCAATGATAAATCGTTATCCGGAGATTCGATTCGATTTTCATGCTCACAACGATTACGACCTCGCTGTGGCAAATGTCTATTCTGCAGCAAAGGCCGGAATACAGGGGATTCATTGTACTATAAACGGATTAGGAGAACGTGCCGGCAATGCTCCTTTATCGAGTATATTAGCGGTACTGCACGATCAACTACAAACAAAAACGAATATCGACGAACGTAAAGTAAATCAGGTAAGTCGAGTAGTAGAATCTTACTCCGGCGTACGAATTCCGTCCAACAAACCTGTTATCGGGGAACATGTTTTCACTCAATGTGCTGGAGTGCATGCTGACGGAGACAGTAAAAACAACCTCTACTTTAACGACTTGCTCCCCGAACGTTTCGGACGTACACGAGAATATGCACTTGGAAAAACTTCCGGCAAAGCCAATATCAAAAAAAATCTGGAAGCTCTGGGGATCGAGTTAGATGAAACTTCAATGAAAAAAGTTACAGAACGGATCATTGCTTTAGGTGATAAAAAAGAACAAGTAACTCAGGATGATCTTCCGTATATTATTTCAGATGTTCTGAATCACGACTCAGAAGACCAAAAGATACATTTGCTCAATTATTCACTTTCACTCGCCCAAGGCTTGCATCCGGTCGCAGTCATAAAAATAGAGATTCATGGTGAACAATATGAAGAAACGGCAACAGGAGACGGACAATATGATGCTTTCGTCAAAGCTTTGCGAAAAATATACAAATATCAACTAAAAAAGACATTCCCGATACTCATCAACTATACAGTCGATATTCCACCGGGAGGCCGTACTGATGCATTTGTTCAGACAGTTATTACATGGAATTTCAAAGGCCATACGTTCAAAACCAGAGGCCTTGATGCAGACCAGACAGAAGCAGCCATACAGGCTACTATTAAAATGTTGAACCAAATAGAAAAAATTCAAGATAATATATCAGAAACCGTATAAACAAAAAAATCATGAAATTGAATATTGCCGTATTACCGGGTGACGGTATAGGACCAGAAATCGTAAACGAAGCGTTGAAAGTGACAAAAACCGTATGTGAAAAATTCGGACATGAACTTTCATACAAGCATGCTTTAGTAGGAGCTTGCGCTATCGACAAAACAGGGAATCCTTATCCTGACGAAACTCACGAATTATGTATGCAATCGGATGCTGTATTATTCGGGGCTATCGGAGATCCGAAATATGATAACAATCCGTCTGCCAAAGTCAGACCGGAACAGGGATTACTCGGAATGAGAAAGAAATTAGGATTGTATGCCAATATACGTCCTGTCTCGACATTCGATTCACTTATATACAAATCCCCCTTACGGGCAGACATCGTAAAAGATACCGACCTGATGTGCATTCGAGAATTGACTGGAGGAATCTACTTCGGACGTCCTCAAGGAAGAAGTGAAGACGGAACTATTGCATACGATACATGTGTTTATAGCCGGGAAGAAATAGAAAGAATAGTGCATCTTGCCTACAAATATGCTAAGCAAAGAAATAAAAAAGTTACGGTCGTAGATAAAGCCAATGTTTTGTGTACTTCTCGTTTATGGCGTGAAGTTGCTCAAGAAATAGAAAAACAATATCCTGAAATCACTACCGAATACATGTTTGTCGACAACGCTGCGATGCAACTGATACAATGGCCTAACCGATTCGATGTAATCGTTACCGAAAATATGTTCGGTGATATACTTACCGATGAGGCATCGGTAATTACAGGATCATTAGGTATGCTTCCTTCTGCTTCCATAGGTATTCATACTTCAGTATTCGAACCGATACATGGTTCTTATCCGCAAGCCGCAGGCAAAAATATCGCTAACCCTGTAGCAACGATTTTATCAGCAGCCCTTATGTTCGAATATGCATTTAATCTCATGGATGAAGGCAAAATGATTCGTGAAGCTGTTGATGCTTCGATAGAAGCAGGTATCGTAACAGAAGATTTAGCTCAAAATGGAAAGTCTTATAAAACTTCAGAAGTAGGACAATGGATTGCCGATTATATCAAAAATAAATAATTAAGCTGTATCTATTTTCCAAGACAGGATACCGTCCTTATAAGTAAGATAGTATCCTGTCTTTTAATTATTTAATCTCAAAAATCGCTTAAATTTTCCGATAAAAACATTCTCAAAACTGACTCGTACGAAATTCAAATAGTAATCAAAATAATTTATTCTACTCTAACACCTCTCATAATCAACTTTTTCCACTCCGGATGCTTTTGAATATAACCTGCAATAAAAGGACACAAAGGAACTAATTTCAGATTTTTATGTTCTATGTCCTGTAACACCTTCAACACAAGTTGAGAGGCGATATCTTTTCCTTCTAAAGCAGGAGGGACTTCAGTATGTGTCAGATAAATTTCTCCGTTTTCGGATAAAATATATTCTATCTTCGGAATAAATCCGTCTATTTGAAACTCATACCGACGACTATTCTCATTATTTATCAACTTATAATCTGTCATCTTTTTTCTGTCGTTATTCAAATTTTCTATAAAAAAAGCTGCCCCAAAGAGGACAGCTTTCTATCTAACTATTAAACCTTTATTTTTGAGATGCTGATCCCGAAAATATTACAATACGATTCCAGTTATTATTCTTCGGATAAGGTTGAGTATCACTACCATTAGCAACCATCTTTATTCGGTTAGCGTTAATACCATACTTTTTAGTCAATATATTCACAACCGCATCTGCACGTTTTTTACTCAACTGCATATTGTAAGCCGGTGTTCCGGTTTCTTTATCGGCATATCCGGCTACTGTCACATTACAATTCGGATTTCTCTTCATCCAATCGGCAATATTATAGACATTCACCATCTCTTCTTGTGACACAACAGCACTGTTGATCTTGAAACGAACAACAATCGACAGATCCGGATTACAAGTCTGAACAGGTTCTGGAACTGTAACAACTTCGGTAACAGTGACTTCAGGACATGGCGGACATTCCCGTGCTTCACAAGTCTCTAAAGCAGAACGCAAATTATTTACTTTACCATTCAAATCATTGATAATCATACGGTCAGCATAAGGATCATAAGCTTTGAAACGAGTCTTTCCGAATTTAACGGTAAAACCTCCGATAAGAGAAGCGATAGACTCTACTTGTTTCCCTTCTACAACACCATTAAAATGGTCTCCCATAGCATTTGCCCTACCTTCAAGGAAGAAGTCAAGATAGTGAAATAAACGAAAATTCAGTTTCATACCGATAGACACGGGAAAGGCATATGTCCGATGACCGGCTTCAGGATTTTTGAATGCAAAAGCTCCCCCAATACCAGCAAAGGGAATAATAGATACCACCCGCTTTTCATTATATCCTCCCAAAGTACTAGTAAGATCCCACATCAAATCTCCATAAACAGCTGCATAACGGGTATGATTCATTATCTCTTTTGTCGGCCAATGGGTATGTAAAGACCCGCCCATAGCATTCAACCGAATACCTACATAAGGATTCAACCACTTACCTAAAGCCAAACTCATAGCCAAAGTATAACTGGGATCACCTTTATGCTCGGTAAGAAAAGTCTGAGCACCAGCACCGAGAGACAAATACCAATTATTCCCGACTTTCGGAGCATAATAATAGGGTTTTCCGGGTATCAGTTCAGTAACAGTCACCTCTTCTTCGACCACAGTAACCTGAGCCGACCCGGTTTCAACAAAAGCAAACGATGCTATCGCCGCCAATGCAAATGAGTAAAGAACATGTTTCGTTTTCATTTTCAAATATTTTATTGTTTACAAAATATTGCGTCCGGGACAAAAATTCATATATACCAATAACCGGTTTACCATGAATATCGCGAACAGCGTTGTATTCTTATTGTGACTGTAAAACAAGTTAATGTCAAAATAGGTTCAACATATATTGTTAAAATCATATATTAAAATAAACGAAAGACATTATTTCATAAATAAAGAGAAATGATAAAAAAAAGAAATGCGGTTTCGGATATCGTATTATTTACTAAATTTGCAAGTTCGGGAACGGATATATTCATATATGGCCAAAAGAAATAAATTTAAAGCATTTTGGAAAAAAATGCGATCAAAATATAAGCTTTCCTTCTTCAATGAAAATACATTGGAAGAGGTATGGACTTTTCGTTTGTCCCGATTAGGAGCTTTTCTGTTTTTTTCGGCATTGGTTATCATCATTTTTTCTGGAGCAATGTATCTGATTGTCGGGACTCCGTTAAAAAATTATTTACCCGGATATTTGAAAACCGAAACACGGGTAAAAATTATGGATAATGCATTACGTATCGATTCTTTGAACCAGGCTATGCAATTAAACGACGCATATTTGAAAAATCTAACTAACATACTTACCGGAAATGTCAAAATAGATTCGATACGGAACATCAAAGATTCTCTGCTTTCTTTCCCGACTGATTCTTTTCTGACTCAATCACAGGCTACGACAAGTTTCATGCAACGCTATGAAGAAGAAGAGAAATATAAACTTAATGTGCTTAATCAGACGATTCCGACTGACGGATTTATTTTTTTCGCTCCGATAAAAGGAGTGATCAAACAAAAATTCAATCCGGAAAACAATCACTTCGGCATTGACATTCTTGCCCCGAAACGTGTATCGGTAGCTGCAACCTTAGACGGCACAGTCATTTCGGCAGGGTATACAGTAGATTACGGATATGTAATCGAAATTCAGCATAGCAATAACTTTATATCTATATATAAATATAATGCCGAACTTCTAAAATCTATCGGAGATAAAGTTTCGGGCGGAGAGGTTATCGCTCTTACCGGAAACGGAACAAAGGACTCTTTTCCTCCTCTTGTAGAATTTCAGTTATGGCACATGGGACAGGCTTTGAATCCCGAAGATTATATTGCATTTTAACGACACACAAATAAGATATTGCATCAGTGATAAACAAATCACAGGTGAAAATAAAAAGGAGAATGAAGAAACAACTTGCTATACTGGGTTCTACCGGATCGATCGGCACACAAGCTTTGGAAGTAATTTCAGAGCATTCCGACTTGTTCGAGGTATATGCACTTACCGCTAACAACAATGTGGATCTGCTTATTTTACAAGCACGAAAATTTAGCCCCGAAGTGGTAGTTATCGCTAATGAATCTCTTTATCCTAAACTTAAAGATGCTCTGGAAGACCTGCCGATTAAAGTATATGCAGGACATGACGCCATCGCTCAAATAGTCGAATCAGAACCCATCGACATGGTGCTTACGGCTATGATCGGATATGCTGGTCTATACCCGACCATACGAGCAATAAAGGCCGGCAAGACAATAGCTCTTGCAAATAAAGAAACGTTGGTTGTTGCTGGAGAACTGATAAATCAACTGGCACATGAAAACCGCACACCAATAATACCGGTAGATTCGGAACACTCCGCCATTTTTCAATGTTTAACCGGAGAAATGCATAATCCGATAGACAAAATCATATTAACAGCTTCCGGAGGTCCTTTTCGAACGATGTCAAGACAAGAATTAGAACATGTTACGAAAAAACAAGCATTGAAACATCCCAACTGGAATATGGGTGCTAAAATTACTATAGACTCGGCTTCTATGATGAACAAAGGATTTGAAGTTATCGAGGCCAAATGGCTTTTCAACGTAAAACCAGAACAAATAGAAGTTGTCGTACACCCTCAATCAATTATACATTCCATGATACAATTCGAAGACGGAGCGATAAAAGCTCAATTGGGAACGCCGGATATGAAATTACCGATAAGATATGCGTTTTCTTATCCTAACCGGTTGAAAAACCAGTCTCCTAAGTTAGAATTGTCTCAATATGCACATCTAACATTCGAGCATCCGGATACTACTAAATTCCCCCTTCTAAATTACGCTTATGAAGCAATGAGACTGGGAGGAAATATACCATGTATATTGAATGCTGCAAACGAAGTTGTCGTAGATGCTTTTCTAAAAGATAAAATCGGATTTTTACAAATGGCAGATATTATCGCCGATATAATGCAACAGGTCTCTTTCATAAAATCACCGTCTTACGACGACTATGTATCGACCGATGCAGAAGCACGCCGACTAACACGGGAGAAAATAATATCTTTTTAAAACGAAATAAATTTAGACTAAAAAATAATGGAGACATTTTTAATTAAAGCCTTACAGTTAATATTAAGTTTATCGATTCTTGTCATCGTTCACGAATTCGGACATTTTATTTTCGCCCGAATCTACAAAGTAAGAGTCGAAAAATTCTATCTTTTTTTTAATCCTTGGTTCTCTCTTTTTAAATTCAAGCCTAAGAACAGTGAAACGGAATACGGTATCGGCTGGTTACCATTAGGAGGTTATGTGAAAATAGCCGGTATGATAGACGAGTCTATGGACAAAGAACAACTGGCTCAGCCCGAACAAGAATGGGAATTCAGATCTAAACCCGCCGGGCAACGGCTGATGATCATGATCGCCGGGGTACTGTTCAATTTTATTCTGGCTCTTTTTATCTATTCTATGATAACCTTTACTTGGGGGGAATCTTATCTGCCTTTAAAAAACGCTAAAGCCGGATTATCATTCAGCGAAACAGCACATAAAGCCGGATTTGAAGATGGAGATATCCCCATAAAAGCCGATGGAAAAGAATTGACTACATTATCAGGCGATATGATCCGTAATATTGCTGAAGCTAAAAATGTAGAAGTCATCCGTAACGGTAAAACAGAAACAATCACCATGCCGGATGAATTTATGTTAAAATTAATCGGGGCAAACGAAAAATTCGCTTCGTTCCGAAATCCTGTAGTAGTTAAAGAAGCAATAAAAGGGAACGGAGCAATCGAAGCCGGACTGCAAAGCGGAGACAGCCTGACTGCTATAAATGGGAAAGCGATTCCGGATATTCCGATTATGCTCGATTTATTAAATCAAAACAAAGGGAAAAACGTAAATATCACATTTTACCGAGACGGACAAGAACAAAACGCCTCTGTGGCAGTAGATAAAAACGGTAAAATAGGTATAAGCCTCACTCCTATTTACGAAATATATCCTCTTGTAACAAAACATTTTGGATTTTGGGAATCATTCCCTGTCGGCATATCTAAAGGATTCTCTACTCTAAAAAGTTATGTAAGTGATCTCAAATATATTTTTACTAAAGAAGGGGCAAATAGTTTAGGCGGATTCGGAACAATCGGAAGCATATTTCCCCCTGTATGGAATTGGCAGGCATTCTGGGAAATGACAGCATTTCTCTCTATAATCCTTGCATTCATGAACATACTTCCGATTCCGGCTCTTGACGGAGGACATGTATTATTTTTATTATACGAAGTTATTGCCCGTCGAAAACCGAATGAGAAATTTATGGAGTATGCACAAATCACAGGTATGGCACTGTTGTTCGGTTTATTGATATATGCTAACGGAAATGACTTATTCCGATTTATTTTTAAATAACCTTACATACAAAAATGAATTATACCAAAGTCATATTAAAGCCAGGAAAAGAAGAGTCTCTTAAACGCTTTCATCCATGGGTATTCTCCGGAGCAATCCATCATTTTGAAAAACAACCGGAAGAGGGTGATATTATCGAAGTTACAGATTATAAAGGGAATTTCATTGCTATAGGACACTACCAAATCGGCAGTATAGCGGTAAGAATACTCTCTTTCGAACAAGAAATTATCGATAAAGAGTTTTTTAAGAAACGGTTACAAGTTGCTTATAATCTGCGGAACAGCATCGGACTCAATCGGAGAGAACAAAATAATACATATCGTCTTGTACATGGAGAAGGAGATCTTCTTCCCGGTCTAATCATAGATATTTATGACAAAACCGCCGTAATGCAAGCACACGATCCCGGTATGCATTTTGCCCGACATATTCTTGCCGAAGCATTAACCGATGTAATGGGTGAACAAATAAAAAATGTATATTACAAATCAGAAACCACACTCCCTTACAAAGCGCAACTCGACCCGGAAAATGAATATTTGATCGGAGGCGATGCCGGGAATATAGCAATAGAAAACGGATTAAAATTTCATGTAGACTGGTTAAAAGGACAAAAAACCGGTTTCTTTGTCGATCAACGGGAAAACCGATCATTACTCGAACATTATTCTAAAGATCGTTCGGTATTGAACATGTTCTGTTATACTGGAGGATTCTCATTCTATGCCATGCGAGGCGGAGCTAAACTTGTTCACTCGGTCGATAGTTCTGCCAAAGCGATAGACCTGACTTGTAAAAATGTAGAGCTGAATTTTCCCGGAGACAGACGGCACGAAGCTTTCGCAGAAGATGCATTCAAATATCTCGACAGAATGGGAGATCAGTATGATCTGATCATTCTCGATCCTCCGGCTTTTGCCAAACATAAAAATGTTTTGCACAACGCTTTGCAAGGATACCGAAAACTTAATGCAAAAGCTTTTGAAAAAATAAAACCGGGGGGCATTCTTTTCACATTCTCCTGTTCGCAAGTCGTTACTAAAGAAAATTTCCGGTTAGCTGTATTCAGTGCAGCAGCTCAATCTAAAAGACGTGTACGAATACTGCATCAATTGACACAACCGGCAGACCATCCAGTAAATATTTATCACCCCGAAGGCGAATATTTAAAAGGGTTAGTCCTATATGTAGAATAAATTGCATTGATTCTTTAGAAACTGTCTAAAAATATTCGAATAAATAAAAGGTGTACACCTGTCGTGTACACCTTTTACTATTATACCCACTTCATACTTCAAAAGATTTATCAAACAATAATCTTTATAAATCAAAAAATAAGCGTATCTAATACACTAATATCAAAAAACATGTTAAATAGCATACAAAATTTTGTACGATCCCTTGCCGTATTAAATATTATCTCTACATTTGCACTGTGTTTTTCATGGTATTAGATTTAAGGTTAACGAAGATTGGTTGTCGAGATGACAACCTTTTCTTTTTATATATATGCCACAAATTTTGAAAACAGCTTATAATGCTAACCCCCTAAAAAAACAAAACGGTTACAAGATAATCCTCGCAACCGTTTTTCAGTATATAAACTATATTGTCAATTATCTCGACACTCTACCCGAAGCATCACCGCTCATCAGTTTCTCGACTTCTTCT
>NZ_CEVCIF010000062.1:0-17517 GCF_982245605.1 Coprobacter fastidiosus
TTTAGACATAACAAAACCCCGAAAGTTTTTTGTCCAACTTTTGGGGTTCATGTCAAAAACTTTGATGAATCGACTCTTTTTATTAAACTAAATATTCAAGTAATAATATCATCATTTTCTGACAGGAAGTTCCGAAGAAAAGCCTTTCGGATTTTTCAACATCTTTTTCCCCTGCCCTACCAACCACAAATAATGATCACTCGACAAGCCTTCTTCAATCGGGACAAAAACAGATTCTCCAATCGGTACTTTTGTTGCACATTTAAATATGGCCGTGCCCTCATCCATTTCATCGAACATAGCTACATAAATCATTTCAGCTCCGGAACTTACGGCATTATACATTTGATCCCATAAAAACCGACCTTTATTTCTCGGTGTAGAATGGCTGTTCATGCCTTTCATATTCTTCCATGAAAATCCGGGAAAAACCAAAGGTGCATAATCTATCTTATTGCTTTTACACCAAGCAATATCTTCAGGGACTAAATGCTTGAACTTCCCAAAACTCCGGTCATCATAACGTCCAACGAACCAAGGCATTATAATATCGCTTTTACGAATCAATTCATGAAGTTTCGGATTATTCTCCGTATCAGACCTCAATTCTCTCCAATAAGTAGGAACTCCCAACATCACACTAAAACCCCGTTTTTTAAGTCCATCGACAATCAGCTCGACATCTTCAGTAGTATATCTGCGACGATCATTAAATCCCACTCCCCAAATCACGACAAGCGGTCTACCGTTATGGAATAAATAAGAAGGATTCTTTTTCCGATTTCCGATATTAAATAAACGTGTAAGTTCATCTATATCATCCAAAACAAACGATGCGTCCGTTCCCTTCATTCCGCTAAGATCATACATAACACAAATTGCACGATCATATTTATCGGCAGCTTTTGTAGCCGAAGCCAAAACTTTATTAAAATGGTTTCTTCCCGAAGGATTTTTCACTTCTCCTACAAATCGTTGCATAAATACCCCATCTAAACCGTACTCTTTCATCCAACGAAAATGCGTATCGACCGTAGATTCGTCATAAGAACTGAATACCGAGGCCACACCTCCGTCTGCAAAACGGAACGGTGTAGAATATACTTTCTCATATTCACTGACATCAGGCCACATGTCTATGCTGCAAGAACCGGGTTTAAATCCCTGTCTTCCGGGATAGTGTCTCCATTTTCGATTCGCACCGTCATCCGGAGTATTAAACCAACCTTGGTAGCCGGCCATTATTAATCCTTTATAAGAAGAATACTTCTTCTTGGCCTCAATCCCGGCAGTACAAAAAATAAGTATCCCCAATAAAACACAAAAAGTTTTCTTCATCTATCAATAAAATTAAATATAAAAGTGTGTGTACTATTTAAAAAACTATGTCACGATTCTTTCCTAAAAAATTGTCGTGACACAGTTCTAACTAATTGTATGTTATCATATCTTACTTGAGCATGGTACTAACCATATTTGAAAGTAATTTTCCTGCAATAGGATCTGTTGCGGCTTTATCGGTACGCATAGTAGAAACCATGACTTTACCTTGATCTTGAATCATCAACAAGGGGAATCCTTTAATCGTCGATACGTATTCAGAACGTTTATGCATATCGCCGTTAATATAACCGTGGATTTTCATTTGAGCTGCTAAAGGAACGACTTTCTCACTCCGTACAGTTTGCATCGAAGCACTACAAACTGTCGGAATCTCACGCTTGTTATTGTTAAAATAACGAAGATCCATTTTTTCTATATTATCGAATACGGGAGATTCGGGAACTTCCATCGTTGCAATATCCCCTTCTGTCGGAACAAGAAATCCGGTAAAATGTTCTGGGTACATTTTCAACATCGCTTTTTCACAATTCAAGAAAAGAGCATTCTTACCATCTTGAATTGATTTTCTCATATTTGACAATTCTTCTGCAGAACAGTTCTTATCATCCAATCCGGCATAAACATAAAGATCGGCTTTTGCTTTCACTGCCTCTGCAACAGTAGCGACCTTAGTATAAGGTATCTGCAATTGGTCAAATACTTTAGCAGTATTGTTATTATCTACCAAAACGATTTTCTTATCTTTCAGTTCTCCGTTATTACTCCACTCTTGGGTTGCCAAAGTAATATTATAATCATTTTGACTCAACAATACTCCACCTTTATCTTTCAACTCAAGCTTCAACTTAGCATCCACACGGGATTCAGGTAAATTAGAAGGCACATCGATATTGGCAGTCATCCATTGACGTCCGTAATGTTCAACAACCGGAACATCAACATTACCTTTTGCCAACACCTGTCCTGCACTTATAAGACTCCATGTAATAGTAGAAGCCGGTACGCTACTACCATCTTCCAAATCATTCACGACACAAAAACGAACAGGCAATGTAGATCCGGCATATAAATGGCGTCCCCATAATTCGGCCGAAACCAAAAGAGGGTTCAATGAATTTTGCATAGAATAATATGCAGGATAAGGATCGATGGTATTTACATCATACACATTTCTAAACCAAGTAAGTAATGCAAAATGTAAAATACCTGATGCCTCCGGATTGCTACGACGAAGAGCTTCTGCCAACTCGGCGGTAATGAAACGATGTGCTTCAAGGAATGCATTCGGATCTCCATAAGGATAAGCATCATCTCCCACCAATACCTGAGGATTCTGATGTACATACGTATAGAATGTTGTCGGATGCCCAGTCTCATTGTTCGGATATCCGGTAGACATCTCCTGACTGATCAAAGGACGGCCTTCACGTTTATTTTTCTGGAATTCACCATTAAACTGTTTAAACACAGTATGATCATACCAATTGATATATGAGTGATCGTCATCTATATCTCCATCATCAAACGTTTTGAAAAAATCCTTTCCAAAGCGTTTTTCCGGACGTTTATAATTAGAATCGAAACAAATAGGACGAGTAGGATCTACTTCACGCATTCT
This sequence comes from Coprobacter fastidiosus, assembly GCF_982245605.1. Lineage (NCBI taxonomy): Bacteria > Pseudomonadati > Bacteroidota > Bacteroidia > Bacteroidales > Barnesiellaceae > Coprobacter > Coprobacter fastidiosus. Next base: position 2,963 of record NZ_CEVCIF010000062.1, read on the forward strand.
TTTTACTACTTTTTCGATAATCTGCATTTTTTTGATCGCTCGGTCTTTATCCGGATCATTATCATAGAATTTCATCTCATTATTGATAGTCCAGAAGAAAATAGACGGATGATTACGATATTTTTTCAACATACCGATATATTCGTCTGCCCACATATCGATCAAATTCTGGTCTGGCATAGAAGACTGAATCATCAGCCAAGGCCAAGTTCCTTCATGACTTATACCTATACCGTTTTCATCGGCAGCAGTAATCCATAACTCATTATAAGGAGTAGTATGAGTACGGGTAGTTTCTATATTACCGCTCTTCATTATTTGATAGAAAGTATCAGCCATACGACGATCATTCGGCGTCAAAGCAAAAACAGTGTGGTTTCCACCTCTCAGCCAATAACGTTTGCCATTCAAATACAGAAAACCATCATCACGCTTTTCGAAAGTACGGAATCCTGAAGTAATAGTTTTACTGTCGATTGCACCTTTTTTATTACTCAAAGAAAACTTAAAATTATACAGATTAGGGTGCTGTGGTGTCCACAATTTAGGTTGTAAACCTTTCACACTCGCCATAACAATTTTTTCCTCTCCCGGATTTAATGTTACCCCTTTCTGTAAAAGGACATCGCTCAACTGCACATTGTTCGACTTATCGATAATTTTACCGTTAATATCGAATGACTGTTTTTTCTTACCGTAATTCTTCAAAGTGATTTCATAATCAGCTCCGGTAAGAGAAGGCTTGATAAATACATCCTCTATTTTTACAGGGTCTGTAATTACCATTTGCACAGGTTGCCATATTCCTCCATTATCGATACAATAGAAACCGTGAGCAATATCTTTCAACATTTTATTAGTTACCGGAACTGTCACGGCAACATCCACAATTTTATCTGCATCCGCTATATTTTTTATAAAATCACGAACTACTTTAACAACAATAAGATTTTTACCCGGCTTTAAATATGGAGTGGCATCGACCGAAAAATCACCGAACATACCAATATGCGAACCGGCTTCTTTCCCGTTAATAAATACATCTGCAACCTTAGACACAGCATCAAAATGCAATTCAATTTGTTTACCTTCTATCGATTCGGGCAATTCTATCCATTGACGATACCAAGCTGCTTTTACTTTTCCATATTCGAAAGTATAATTTTCACAACGTTCGGTCTCTTGTTGAAAATAGGTATCTGAAACACCTTTCGGGTAATGTTCAGAGCCGAATGTTTCTCCGTGAAGCCAAATTCGAATAGGATTCCAGAAATTAGGAACGCTCATCGAATGCCAATCTTTATCTTCCACAGCCGGATTTACGGCCTTATCCTGATCACTCAACTGATATTCAGGCATAAATAACCATTGACCGTCAAGACTGATTTCTGTTCGCCCCGGATTTAGAGTTCCCACTTCAATTGCTTTATATTGGCTTCTTTCTCTTTGCCGTTTAGCCTCCTTTTCAGCCGGAGACATAGCATATTTATATTCCTGGCGTTTTATTCCCTGAAAATAATTCTCGGGAAGCTCTTTAATTTCAAGATCATCAAACTCGGTAGTCAACCAACCGCCACCAAGAGAAACCTGACCACTGGGAGCTAAATTTGAGTTTTTATCAGTCACATCTATACGGGGAGTATTTTCATCATTGATATAAACCCTTATACGATCCCCGACTACATCGATCTTAAATTTATACCATTCTCCTGGAATCGGGTGAAATCCGAGAGGTTTTACGGCAAAAAACTCATCAGTACCCATATATCCCTGACGGGCAAGAACAATATCATCTTGCAGTCCGCCTTTTAACCCGACAATATAACGGTCATTACGATTATGAGCTCGAAAACCTGCCCATATCTGCACCTGCTCACTGCCTTTAGGAGCTCGCGCCTTAAAAGTCACCGAATAATTTTTCCACTCGGGATTTCCGAAAAGAGCATAAGATTCCCGACTGCTAAAAACGCCATTTTTTACATGGCAATCACCTCTACCGATAGTTTTAAGAGTCATCCCATCGGTCGCGAAATTTTCTTTGAAAACGCCATTTTGGGCACTTAGTTGTCCGAGTCCCAGACTCAGAGCCAATCCCAAACTTAGAGTTCTTAAGTGTGTTTGCATATTAGTTATTATTTATTTGAAGATGTTTATATTTAGTGTTTTCTAATATAATTCGATACATGTTCTATGAACCTAAAGAATGATCAAAACAAATGAGGTTTTCCATGCATTATTAATAAGATACAAAGAAAAATGCACTATCTTAAATTTTGGATTAATAATGCCTTAAATCGTTCTTAATATCACATTAGGATAAAAATTAATCAATAAAATAAAGAATCTAAGTCCCTGTCGAGATTTTGCCTAGGTCTGGGGTGAGGGTTCTTTCTGAGGATGTTTTTATGAGGAGAACAACAAGCTTTCTTGAGCGTAAAAATGAGAAAAAGACCGAATAATATTTCCTTATCGGGAAATTTGAACTTCCTCTAAAACTTCATTATAAAACAGGCAATGACAGTATCAAAAAAATATTTATTCATAAAAATAGAAATTAAAAAGCACATAAATATTTTTTTAGTTCAAATTTAATCGTGAAAAATGAGATTACTTAATACACTCCTTCTTATTTTGTGGACATTAAATCGAAATATTATTTTTTTTAATACACACTAACAAAAATAAATCATTATGAAACAACACAGTTTTTTAACTGCATTATGCTTGTTGTTTGCTGCTGTTCCTATAACAGGACAGACAATAAAGAGCAGTATGGAGTTCGCTCCTTCGGAGCATTGGGTCAAACCGGTAGAAAAACCTTATCGAGAAGAAATCTGCCTAAACGGCACATGGGCCTTTGCCCCTGTACAATTACCGGTTGGGTTCAAAGAAGGTGAAACCCCTGCACCAGCTTTACCCGGAGTAAATGAAGTAACATTCAGCAAAACCCCGATTCGCATTCCGTCACCTTGGAATGTCAACAGTTTTGCCGATAAAAACGGATTAGGTGGAGACCACCGCACATATCCGAGTTACCCTAAAGAATGGGAATCGATAAAAATGGGATGGTTACAGAAGAAGTTCACCGTTCCGGCTTCTTGGAAAGGTAAAAGAATTCAAATCCACTTCGAAGCTGTTGCCGGGAAAACAGATATATATGTTAACGGAAAAGCTGTAGGCGACAATTTTGATATTTTCATGCCTTTCGACATAGATATTACCGATGCCGTCAAATTCGGACAGGAAAATACTCTTAACGTAGGTATTCAAAAATCGTCTCTTTTCGATGACAGAAAAAGTCCGTTGGGACGGAGAACATATCAAGGCGGTTCATTCTGGGGACAACACATCGCCGGAATCTGGCAAGATGTCTATCTCGTAGCCCTGCCTCAAACCCGTGTAGCAGATGTATATATTCAACCTATCGTAAATAAAAACACATTAGAAGTTGAAGTGACACTTCGCAATGATGAAAATAAACCGGTTGAAGTAAATATCAGCGCAGCGGCCTACCCATGGATTTCGAAAGCAGGGAAAACTGTTCTTACAGCCGCAAATCCAAGTTCTCAGTTAGGAAGTCAAGCAGCATTGCAAATGCCGACTCAAAAAGTAACCATACCTGCAGGAAAAGAGATAAAAACGACACTGAAAACGACCGTTGACAATAAATTAAAATTATGGTCGCCTTCATCTCCCAATTTGTATGGCCTGGTTGTAAAAACTTCGGTAAACGGAAAGACAAACGACAGCAAATACACCCGTTTCGGATGGAGACAAACCGAGCTGAAAGACGGAAAATTCTGGTTGAACGGTAAACCTTTTGTTTTAAAAGGAGATTCATGGCATTATATGGGCATTCCCCAAATGACACGTCGTTATCCTTGGGCCTGGTACACCGCATTGCGTGATGCTAATTGCAACGCTGTTCGTCTGCACGCACAACCGTTCCCATCATTCTATCTCGATGTTGCCGATGAAATGGGTATATTAGTATTGGACGAAAGCGCGATGTGGGCCAGTGACGGAGGTCAAAAACTAGGCAGTGAAGAATTCTGGAAATGCAGTGAAGAACACATGAAACAACTCGTATTGCGTGACCGCAATCATCCTTCGGTATTCGGATGGAGTGTTTCGAACGAAATCATGCCTATTATTCGTGGTGTCATGCGTAATGCTCCGGGATTAGAAGACAATTTGGTAAAACATTTCAAAATTTGGTCTGACATCTGTTTCAAATATGATCCTTCACGTGCATGGGCTTCCGCTGACGGGGAAGACGATGGTCGCGGACTACTTCCGTTCTACATGGTTCACTACGGTGGAGAAGGAGCTATGAAAAGAGCTTATGAAAGTGGAAAACCTTGGGGTGTCGGAGAAGCTTGTAATGCATATTACGGAACTCCTGAACAAGTTTCTAACGCAGCAAAAGACGGAGGTCGAGCTTACCGTTCATTTGAAGGACGTATGGAAAGTGTTGCTGTAGATGCTTATAACTCATTAGCAAACCAACGTAAATACAACGCCAGCTATAGAAGCGTATTTAATTTAATTTGGTACGGGCTACAACCTCTGCCTCTCGGATTAAAAGACCAGACAAAAGCTCCCACATTAAAAGACGGTATAGCATTTACTTCTTTCGTAGAAGGGAAACCGGGAGTTCAACCGGAACGTATCGGACCATACAGCACAACTGTTAATCCGGGTTACGACCCGTCTCTGCCTCTATATAAAACTTGGCCGATGTTCGATGCAATAAAAGCAGCAAATGCCGAACCCATGCAACCATGCAAATGGGTTGTCAAAAATGTAACTCCGGCAAAAGCCGCTAACGTAAAGAAAGTAAAATCGATAAAAATATTACCCGAAAGCGGAAAATTAAGCAGTGAATTGTTCCGTACCGGCATTCTTGTAAAGAAAATGGATACCGAAACCGTACCCGAACTGCTGATCATCGATGGTGCAAATATTCCGGCAAATGCTACATCTGTTATGCAAAAAGTATATGCTAAAGGCGGTACGGTAGTTGTTTGGGGAGCTGATCCGAAAAAAGTAAATGAACTGAATAAAATATTACCGTCTCCGGTAGTAATAACCGATCGTAAAGCAACGTCTTTGGTATTCGGTACTCCGGACGATATTACTTCAGGGCTTACCGAAGCCGATCTCTATTTCTCTGAATTACATCCGGCAGAATTTACGACAGTCGGATTAGGTGGTTCTTTAGTAAAAAACAGCACGACATTGCTTAAGGCATGCGATACGGACTGGACGAAATGGAACAAACAACCGGAATATGCCAAGACAGGTATGATTTTACGTACCGAAAAAGAAAGTAAACCAGAAGGCATCGTAATGCTTAAAAAGAAAATGGGACAAGGAAACTTAGTCGTTACGACGATTCCTGCCGCACCCCGCGGTGCTAAAGCGGAAAAAGCCGTTCGGGCACTTCTTACCAATATGGGCATTGAATTAGGATCAGGTAGCGACTCAGGTAAACCGTTATTGAAATCAGGAGAAATCGTACGTGTTCTAATGAGTGGCAGTTATCCTGTCGCTTCTGTAAAAGAGGCAGGAAAGGTTAATCGTGTAGATTTATCGAAAGCCGATGGTATTAAGGAAAATACGATGCTCGATGGGAAAGCTTGGAAAAAATACCATTCGCAAAGCGGTCTGATAGATTTTAAACAAGCAAAACTGGACGGACCTACTCAAAATGCCGAAACATACATGAGTTTCTGGGTATTCAGCCCGAGACCATTAGATGACCTGCTTATAGAACCGAACATGCCTGTCGTCGATCTCGAAGTAGCTGCTGATGATGCCGTACAAGTATGGTTGAACGGAAAAATGATCATCAGTAATCTTCGCGAAGGCCCTATCGAAGGTGGTAAAGCCGTATCAAAAGGGTTGCCTTTGCACCAAGGCTGGAATCACTTCCTTATCAAAGCTATTCAAGGCGGAGGCGGTTGGTTCTTCAACGGACGTTTAATCTGTAATCAACCGGATTATCTTGCCGAAGAAATGGATTCGGTATTAGAAAAACCTTAAAGAGAGATTTCTCTTAGAAATAATAAAAACCGCTTTTTTTCATTATAAAAAGAGCGGTTTTTATTATTAATCAAGTGAAAAAATCAATTTAATCGCTTTTTTATACTTCTGTTAATAGAGTTAATGTCCTTTTATTAAGTGTTCCCAAATACCTTTGAAGCACAAAATTTAATAACGACACGACAAAAAATAAAAAATGAAAGTGCTGAAAATTTTAACTCTTGCAATGTGTTCTTACCTTATAATCCCGGCCATGCAAGGTGCGACAAAACATGCTAAAGAGACCAAATATCCAAGTTATAAAGGGATGATTATGGCGGGATATCAAGGTTGGTTCGGAACTCCGGAGGACGGAAAAAGCGGAAGCTACCGTCACATGGCAGGTAAAAACGGTTTTAAAGACGGAAGTTGCCACATAGATATTTGGCCCGATGTAAGGGAATATTCAAAAACTTATCCCACAGAATTTAAAAATGCTGACGGATCTACAGCCCGTATATTCAGTTCCTATGATGCCAGCACGACAGATCTCCATTTCAAATGGATGAAAGAATATGGCATAGACGGAGTATTTATGCAGCGCTTTTTTGATTATGCACGGGGAAGAGGTGAACAATCACTACCCGATATCATTCTCAAAAATGCATTTGACGCTGCTTCGAAATATGATCGAGCCATAGCTATTATGTACGACTTGTCAGGATTAAGACACAAAAAAGAAGATTGCTCGGTTATTATCGAAGACTGGAAATATCTGGTCGATAAACTAAATGTTACAAACCAAAACGGGAATAAAACATATCTGCACCACAACAAAAAACCGATAGTTGCCATATGGGGATTAGGCTTTACAGACCGTCCATATAAGGTTAATGAAATAGGTATAGAAAAATTAATCGATTTTTTACAAAATGATCCGGTATATGGAGGCTGTGCTGTAATGTTAGGAGTTCCTACAGCTTGGCGCGACTTGAATTTTGACTGTACCAACGATCCTTATCTGCATACGATAATCAAAAAAGCAGATTTATTATTACCATGGACCGTACAACGCTACACACCACTATTACATAACGATATGGACCGTTATCATGACGAGACCAAAGCCGATATCCAATGGTGTAAAAAGAACAAAATAGATTATGTACCTTGTGTTACTCCGGGATTTAGTTGGCACAATTTAAGTACGATTCAATTTCCCGATGATATAAAGCCATCAGGTTCGATACCGCGCCAAGGAGGAAAATTTTTCTGGGATCAAATGTATAATGCCATGAAAGCCGGAGGAGAAATGATATATGTGGCGATGTTCGATGAAATAGACGAAGGTACTGCAATATTTAAATGTACCGATACACCTCCTGTAACTAAAATATCTCAATTTATCGGAATGGACGGAAAACCTTCGGATCATTATCTATGGCTTACCGGTAAAGCGACTCAAATGTTACGAAAAGAGATACCCCTGACAAAAAAAATGCCGGAACGAAACTAAAATAAGATATACAATTCACACACAAATACACAACTACACATGTCAAAGGACTGTCTTAACTATTATTGTTTAGACAGTCCTTTTTTATTATAACTTTATCAACTGAAAATAAATATGAAAATGTACCAAAACCCAATTTAAGAGAAACTTTCAATTTAAAACTTGATTCCTTCCATTGACTATAAAAAAGCCGTATCAACTCTATTTTTGAAGTGCACCCCAAAAGTTAGACACAAAACTTTTGGGGTGCACTTCATTTCAAGTAGTGATACGACTTTTTATGTTTATCAGTTACAATCTATAACTTTACCTTAGTTCAGCACACCCCCACAATTGTATCATAGTAAAGTAATCGGGGCAGTTATGACAAGTTTGTCTTTATTTTTACTACATGAACCATAATAATTATTTGCAGGCTCATAATCTGTCAATACTCCATTTTTATCATCGATATATTCAACATGTACTGGATAAACACAATTTTCTATTTTCGATCCTGCACCATCGTTATATTGTCCAATAAATCCTGATATTCCCGAACGGCTTCTCAAACGGATATGGATATTTTCCGTCTGACAATTTTTAATAGCGACACCCCTTCCACCGACAATTTGGCCGACTAATCCTCCAGCCTGATAACCAGTTAAATAAATATCTTTGGCAGAACAGTTATCTAACCAAGTAGCTCCTACACCGATCCAGCCGATCAGTCCTCCGATGTTCTGAGTCGTTAACCCGGTAGACGCTTTAATGTGTATATGCCTTGCATGTACATTTTCAAATTGAGCAACGGTACTATAATTTGCTCCGGTATATCCCACACAACCGGCAAAATAAGCATATTCTTTACTATGATCTATCGGATTTCCGTCAATATCCGTATGCACTTCATCATCGGCAAGTCCATTAATAGTAATGTTCTCGAATGTCAAATTCTTCATTACACCTTCAAACTTACCCCAAACTCCCGTATACGCATTATATTTACCGAGAGTAATACCCCAAATCTGATATTCATACACTGCTCCGAATTTTCCGTTTAAAGAAAAATTCCTTAAAGTATGCCCTTGACCATCTACTGTGTATGTCGGTTCTCCTGAAGTATAAATAGGTTTCCATTCAACACCGCTCATATCGATATCGTTTTCCAATAGGATAGAAACGTTCACGGACTTACCACTCTCGTCTTTTTTAGTAATCATATCAAGGATATTATCCGGTAGCCAGGCAAATTCTTCTCTCGTATAGATATGATAAGTTCGGGTACTCTCGTCATAGGCAGGTTCTTTCGGCACAATTACAGCCGGATTCCACCATTCTTCAGCATCGATCCAATCATTCTCAAAATTTTCATCAATAGAGATAATTAACTGCGCGTCCGTAGTTAAAATATTACCCATTACTGTTGTTAACCAATTGCGTTGAATGGGAATATCTGTTTTTAAATCATGTGAACTGATAAGCGAAGTACCGTCCAATGCTTCAAACTTAAAATGAATAGGAGTCTGTTCCGTTGCATCGGTCATTAAATAATCGACCGTCAAGGTCCGGTTATTCTCACTTTTATCATAACCTAAAGCATAGTCCTTTTGAGATTTATCAATCGAACCTGTATAAATTTCAGTAACAGCCGTTAATTGTTGTATTCGTCGTAATATATCAGCAATACTATCCAACTGTTTGTTGGGATACAATTTGTACTTATTTACTTTAAAAATAACCGGGGCTATCGAAGTATTGGCACAATAAAAAACAGAATCGATTTTTTTATCTGACAAAAAAATCACATAATCAGGGTAATTTTTATTCAAGCACGAAGTGAGAGTCTCGGATGTTCCCTGTGCCCATACAATACCCGATAAAAATAATGCAGTTATCAACAATAAGCCCTATTTTTACATCTTTTCACAATTCAATTATATAATAATATATTCGACTAAATGACAAGCAGTTAAGACTTTTGCCATTTATTAATTTTTAATAATAACAAGATGGATTTAAAAAATAGATTTATTAAGATAACTCCCAGAGGTAAAACCTATAACGATACCAACAGACTTCATCAAAGAATTTACTGCCACAACTAATTCATGTAAACCATGTATCGGACTCTTCATCTTAAATGACAAAACTATTTTCATGATCTAAAGATTTTTCGCCATAAATTCCCCAAATCAGCAGTTTCACTTAAGATAAAACAAAACATAAAAAAAGCGTGGGAATTTGTCAGTTTACTCGCTTTGAGGTATCGCCAAACACCCACATTGAAATAAACAGCCAACCCACGCCTAACCTTATATATTCACTCTCGTGATTATAATGGAAAAGCATGAACGTTTGTTCTGTTTATCCTTCAATGTTTTAAAAATTGGCGATTTTCAAAGCGAGGATAAAACTAAACGCTTCTCTAACATGTATATCGGATAAAAAGTCTCTACTCCAATTCCGACACCACAAAGTTAGAAATTATTTGCGTTTTAACAAACGTTCATGTGAGTTGGCCAATAATTTCTTCTAATAATATTCAAAAAAAACGTAAGAATTCAGACAAATAAACTATGAATTCTTGTTCTTCTTATGATAAAAATAAAAGTAAATACAGGGTAAAGACAATATTTGCAATAGAATATCCGCAATAATAAAAAACTATTAAAACAAATTTTCCCCTATATTTATATATCTATTTTTCAAGCTTTTTTCACAGAAGCCACTTTAAGGTTAATAATTTACAAATATAATAAAACATCTATTATTTTATTTGTATTCTGAAAAGCTATTCAGATTTTCCAATACAGAAATCTCATCAGTTCAACTTTGAAACTTTCTCAGTCTACTTTTTCGCTCTTATTCGTCAGATAAGCTACTATCATCCTCATAAAAACAAAAGAACATCCTCAAAAAAACGCTCAAATCAGACCAAACAAAATTTAAATCGGTTTATTTCAAAAAACAACAAAGTTATAATGATTTTAATTCGTCCTCGAACATCTGTTCTAACACACGACGCAAATAAGAACGAGAGCCGGAAAAGTTATTTACAATAATAGCCACAGCATATCTTTTATTCCCTGAATCATAATATCCGGCATAACTTTGCACATGTGCCATACTGCCGCTTTTCAATCGCATTCTTTTCGAAAGAGACGAATTTTTCAAAAACGAACGTACCGTACCACTTACTCCCGGACACGGTAACGAAGAATAAAATATTGTCTGCAAATTTTTATCGGAAGCCATAAAATCGAGTATCCGACATAACATTTCGGCAGAAATACGGTTTACCGGAGACAAACCACTACCGTCATACATAACAAGATCATCCAGAACCACACCTTTCTCTTTCCAAAAATGTTTCAATATCTCGACACCTTTCGATGCCGATGCTTCCGGATAACGAGACAAAGCGATCCAACGCAATAAAGCTTCGGCATACAAATTATTACTGTTATGATTTACAATGCGGATAATATCAGATAAACGGTCTGAAGAATAACGAAACAGCATAGACCTATCGGATAAAGGTTTTGTTTTGCTATTTTCATTCAATATACGCATCGTTACAGGTGTACCTGCTACTTCGATTCGGGAAGCTTTTAAAAAAGACGTTATTTCATTTACAAAAAACAAAGCAGGATCAGGTAAATCTCCTTTTATGACAAAACGATCCCGTTTTTCCGGAATACTCCCATAAATATACCTCCGTAAAGAAAAAGGAGCTCCGTATATATAGGCACTATCAATCGCATTACTGCTCGAAACAAGATGATTAGAAAAACTTAATCCGGATATTTCCGGTTCTACTCCGATAATAACAGGTGTCGAGCCTTTTGCCCCCGAACGCAATATCAGACGATAAGTATTGTCTCTGTAATTAATGCCATAGCAACCTGCCGCAAAATAATTCCCGACATCTTCCCATAGCCATTTCGGCGAAACTCCTTCTGTGCCGAACCGGCTGTCATCGGCAATAATACACCCTTCTATACGATGAATACCTGCATTTTCAAGCTCTTTCAACAAACGATTCCGGAAATCAAAAACCCGACGTGTACCATATTCCGAACCCAATGTCGGATCTCCACATCCCTGAATATATAAATCACCATAAAGCACACCGTCTTTTCCGATATGCCCCGAATATTGTACATCGGTATAAAAACGATGTTCTCCCCCATATATTCCGAGAGCTGTTGCCGATGTCAGTAACTTCAATGCCGAAGCCGGAAGAAGTAGCCGTTGAGAGTCATAAGATGATACTGTTTCTCCCGTTTCAATATCCATAATACAAAAACCTACCGATGCAGAACGCAATTCAGGCAAAGATACAAAACGAGATATACCCATCCCGGCATAAGAAAAATAGAACAATCCCGACCACAGGAAAACAATAATATATTTTAGTTTCATAATCGCACTCATATTAAAATGTCTGATTTTCAAAACAAAAATAACCGATTTTCAAAGAATATACAATCTTACTCCGATTTTATATCTCAAAATCGAAATGGATAGTTCAAAAAAATAAAAAAGTATCGTACATTTGTTTCAAGATATAAAACTTCTTGAACTATTTAATATAAGAGAATCGAAATGTTATTTTCTGAAGAAAACTACGAAACTCATAAACGCGGCCGCATAGAAGTAATTTGCGGATCGATGTTTTCAGGAAAAACCGAAGAATTGATAAGACGGCTCAAACGTGCAAAAATAGCTCGACAAAAAGTCGAAATCTTCAAGCCTTCTATCGATATACGCTACTCGGAAGAAGAGATCGTGTCTCATGACAGCAATTCCATACAATCGACTCCGGTAGATAGTTCTGCAAGCATACTATTACTATCAAGCGGTGTAGATGTCGTAGGTATCGATGAAGCTCAATTTTTCGATCAGGGCATCGTCGATATCTGCAACCAGCTTGCCGATCAAGGAACACGGGTTATCGTAGCGGGATTAGATATGGATTTCAAAAAAGTACCTTTCGGGCCTATGCCCTATTTGTTATCAATTGCCGATGAAGTGACCAAAGTTCATGCCATCTGTGTAGAATGCGGGCATTTAGCTAATTACTCCCACCGACTTATAGACAATGATAAAAGAGTTTTATTGGGTGAAAAAGGAGAATATCAGCCACTTTGCCGTACGTGCTATAATAAAAAACATGCATCGCAAGAATAGATTTCACACCCGTTATATCAACTCATTATCAAGTATAATTAAAATCGAGCAATCATGTATCTTTCACGCCGTCCTTACACTTTTGACCGGGTTACCCGAATCATATTCAGTATAGCAATTCTTGTCGGAACGTTCTATCTGATAAATTTGCTGAAAGGTGCACTTCTACCATTTCTCGTTGCATGGCTACTGGCCTACCTCATGCATCCGATTGTAGAATTTTTTCATAATAAATGCCGCATCAAGAACCGAGTAGTTGCGATCTCGGCAACTTTATTGTCGGTCGTTCTTTTTTTCGGATTGCTCGGATGGATTTTCATACCATCTATTATAGAAGAGATGGATAAAATGAAAATTCTCATTCATAATTATATATCAACGGATAATACGATACCTTTTCTTCCTGAAAGTTGGCACGATTATATCCGGGAAAAAATCGATTTCGAACAGATCGCACAAATGATGAATAAAGAAGACTGGAAAAAATTGATCGAAACAACTGTTACTCAAGCCTGGTCTTTTCTTACCGGATCGGTAAACCAAATTATCACCATTGTAAGTTGGTTTATAGTATTGTTGTATCTGTTTTTTATCCTACTCGATTATGAAAAGATCATCGTCGGCTTTCGAGGTCTCATTCCTCGCCGTTACCGCAGAACTGTATTGGGAATACTCACCGACGTGCAAGTAAGCATGAACCGGTATTTCAGAGGTCAGTCTCTCGTTGCCTTTTTAGTCGGCATTCTTTTCAGTATCGGATTTCTTATCGTCGGACTACCCCTCGCTATCGTATTGGGATTATTTATCGGACTACTAAATATGGTGCCTTACCTGCAAATCATCGGAGTTATCCCGACAGTTTTGTTATGTCTGATAAAAGCCTCTGAATCAGGACAAAATTTTTGGCTTTTGTTCGCAGCATGCATGGCTGTTTTCATCATAGTACAGTTAATTCAAGATATAATTCTCGTTCCTCGCATCATGGGACATGTCACAGGATTAAATCCGGCAATTATACTTCTATCTCTGTCAATATGGGGAACTCTGCTCGGTGTTATCGGCATGATTATAGCACTTCCTCTCACATCGCTCGTGTTGGCTTATTATCAAAAATACATCTTAAAAGAAGATCCAGAAAAAGAAAAGAAAAAAAACATACGAAAAATATCGTAGAGTCTATATAAATTTTCCGACAAAAAATATTCATAAATCCATTCAAAAATAAACCGATTATAATCAAGGAATAAGCCCCATAAGTGCTATATCGTACGCTATATTCCGCCATCGATATTTCCCGACATATTCTCATAAATTAAAATTTATCCCTATATTTGCCGCCGAATTGGTTTTGCTTTTCCTTTTCGTAAAAGCAAATTAAAAGGGAATCGGGTGCAAATCCCGAACAGTCCCGCTGCTGTGAAGCTCTATTCAACATTCTGAAAAAACCGAGCCACTGGTCTATGACCGGGAAGGCTTCAGAATGGGAGTAAGTCAGAAGACCTGCCATTCATTAAAGGTTTGCATTCTCGAGGATTAGAGTGTAAATGCGAAAAAATTATTGATTTCAATTTTTGCAATTTATGAAAAAGATATGTCCGCGATGTGATATTTCTTTTATCAACCGATCCGATAATGCGGATAATTATTTATATACTTCTACTGAACTGGACGATCTGCAAAACTATTACGTCCGATCACTCAATCATTTAAAATATTTACATAAATCTTGTCCGGAAAATGCCGGACTGTTTTTTTATATTTTTTAAACCCTATGTTATAACGACATAATTAACAAAAAACAATGATAAAGAAGATATTGGTAGCCAATCGCGGCGAG
>NZ_CEVCIF010000063.1:0-15922 GCF_982245605.1 Coprobacter fastidiosus
TTTACCGAAATAAACAATAGCAAAAGGGGCTATCCGACTTTTTGGACAGCCCCTTCTCTTTTATTATTTAGTTTATTTTAATTTAGAGCAAAGAGTCCGGGTCTAAATTATTCTTTTCTATATCGAGAAAGTATTTATATGTTCCGACTTTCAATTCGTCAGTAGCTGCATCATCACAAACAATAATGCTTTTAGGATGCATTTGCAGAGCACTGATTGTCCACATTTGACTGATACCACCTTCGACACCATGGCGCAATGCACGAGCTTTGTTGTGTCCGTTGACGATAATCAAGACACTTTTAGCGTCCATTACCGTACCGACACCTACTGTCAAAGCGGTTTTCGGAACTAAGTTTACATCATTATTGAAAAACCTTGAGTTTGCGATGATCGTGTCATGAGTCAAAGTCTTGACACGAGTACGCGATGTAAGAGCAGATCCCGGCTCGTTGAATGCTATATGCCCGTCAGGACCGATACCTCCTAAGAAAAGGTCTATACCTCCTAACGATTTTATTTTCTCTTCGTATCGGGCACATTCTTCTTCAGGATTTTCGGCATTTCCGTTCAATATATTGACATTTTCCGGTTTAATATCGATATGGTTGAAGAAATTATTCCACATAAAAGAGTGGTAACTTTCGGGATGATCTTTCGGGAGACCGATATATTCGTCCATATTGAAAGTTATCACATTTTTGAATGATACGACTCCTTTTTTGTTCAAATCGATTAAATTCCGATACATTCCCAAAGGAGAAGATCCGGTCGGCAGACCTAAGATAAAGGGTTTTTCTTCTGTCGGATTAAACTCATTGATTCGGGCGGCAACGTAATTGGCTGCCCAACGCGATACGTTTTCGTAGTTCGGTTGAATAATTAGTCTCATAGTATATTTATATTTGTTGATATGTCCTTTTCTGCATGTTTTATTCAAACTTTGTTTCAAAAGTACGTAAATTTAACTATTAAAAACGATACAATAAGGTAAAATCGTATCAAATTATTGTTTTTGGCACAACCTTTATAAAAATGAATGTACTTTTTGTGGGTAATAATATATATCTTTGTTATTCTAAATTTAATAAACCCCATACTATGAAAGCAAATTTAAGCTCTCAAATCAAATTAGACAGAACGCCGAAACGTTACTATCGGCCGGATAATGCGTTCGAACTTACCGCTCTTACGCGTTTTGAAAAAGTATTTACTGAAATTTATGAAAGCTCCGAAGAGGGAGCATTGCAAGTAGCTCGTGAAGTTGCCGATTTAATGCGTACCCGTGAGAAAGAGGGACGTTTTTGTGTTTTAGCATTAGGATCAGGTGCCGGAACTCATGGTGTATATCGCGAATTGGTGCGTATGCATCAAAATGAAGGTTTAAGCTTCTCTAATACTATTATATTCAATGTCAGCGAGTTTTTTCCATTAGAGGCAGATGCTCCCGGAACATCGAAGTTATTGCATGAAGTATTGATCGATTTGATAGATATCGATCCTCAAAATGTATATACTCCGGATGGGACTATTGCTAAGGAGTCGATTTTCGATTTTTGTAAAGATTATGAAAAGAAAATCGAAAAATTAGGCGGACTTGATCTTACATTAGTGGAGTTCGGACCTTCCGGAAATCTGGCATTTAACGAACCGGGTTCTCAAATCAATTCTTCTACCCGTTTGATGTTGTTAGGTAGCGAATCTCGCCACAATTTTGCAAAATTATTCCACTCCAATGAGGCAGTTCCTCATAGTGCTATTACGATGGGTATTTCGACTCTTTTGGGTGCGAAAAAAGTGATTGTCGTAGGTTGGGGCGAGACAATAAGTCCCTATGTGAGACAAGCGATCGAAGCTCCTGCATCCGATACCGTTCCGGCAAGTTTTCTGCAATCCCATAAAGAGTCTAAATTCGTTTTAGATCTTTCTTCAGCAGAACACCTGACACGTTTAAGTACTCCTTGGTTGGTTACTTCTTGCGAATGGGACGATAAATTAATTCGTCGGGCTATCGTATGGCTTTGCCGTATTACGGGCAAACCTATTTTGAAATTAACGAATAAAGACTATAATGATAACGGTTTGAGCGAATTGTTGGCACTTTTCGGTTCGGCATATAATGTAAATATCAAGATATTTAATGATTTGCAGCATACTATTACCGGGTGGCCGGGTGGAAAACCGAATGCCGATGATACTTTCCGACCTGAACGGGCGAAACCTTATCCTAAGAAAGTTATTGTATTCAGCCCGCATCCTGATGACGATGTGATCTCTATGGGAGGTACATTAAAACGTCTGGTAGATCAACATCATGATGTACATGTTGCTTATGAAACATCGGGAAATATCGCAGTCGGAGACGAAGATATGATGCGTTATGTAATGCTTATGGGGGGAATCGCAAAAGATTTTTGCTTCGATACTCCGGAATTTATGGCTAAACATGCGGAAATAACTAAATTTGTAAAAGAGAAAAAGGACGGGGACATAGATACACCCGATATTCGCCATCTGAAAACGTTGATTCGTCAGGGAGAAGCGCGTACTGCATGTAATTATATCGGTGTGAAACCGGAAAATGTTCATTTCCTGAATTTGCCGTTTTATGAAACGGGAACAATTAAAAAAGGAGATTTGACCGAGGTAGATAGAGATATTGTCAAAGATCTTCTTGAAAAAATTAAGCCGGATCAGATTTTTGTTGCCGGAGACTTGGCCGACCCTCATGGCACTCATCGTGTTTGTTTGGATGCGGTTCTTGCGGCTATTGACGATATCAAGGATGAGGAATGGATGAAGAATTGCCGTATATGGATGTATCGCGGTGCATGGGCAGAATGGGAAATCGACCATATTGAGATGGCTGTACCTATCAGTCCGGAAGAATTACGCCAAAAACGAAATTCTATCTTGAAACATCAGTCGCAAATGGAAAGTGCACCGTTCCTTGGTGATGACGAACGTCTTTTCTGGCAACGGGCAGAAGACCGGAATAAGGCAACGGCAGACTTATATACCAGTCTTGGTTTGGCTTCATACGAAGCGATAGAGGCTTTTGTAGAATATCATCCGTTGCGATAATATTATAAAGAGTAGTAGAAAGAAAGCGGGCTGTCTCATTTTTAAGTGGGGCAGCTCGTTTTTTATAATTATGGATTAAAATCCGGATTCATGAAATTTTGGATGTCGACAAGTACCTCTTGAGCCTGTTTGGCCGGACTTTCGGGGTTTATCTCCGTAGCGCTTAAATAGTAAAAAGTCGCTTGTTTCCAGTCTCCTTTCTTTCTAAAAATATTACCTAACAAATAATACGCCTCATCGTCTTTCTCATTTTGTTCGATACGCCGATTGAGCAATTCGATAGCCTCTTCCAATCTGTTTTCAGCGATTAAATCTTTTATTATGTCTGTTGTTTCCATATTCTGCCGTTTTTACAAATATACGCTTTTTGATCAGATTAAACTTTAAATAGGCCCTAAAGTGGAATAATTAACGTTTTTACGAGAACAGAGTTTTTATCTGGAGAAGTGCACCCACCTTTTTGGGGAAAGGCAGAATAAAAAAGAGATTACCGTTGTCGATAATCTCTTTTTTTGTAGCGGAGCCGGGAATCGAACCCGGGTCTCAACAATGAGAATGTTACATGCTAGGCCACTACACTACACCGCCATAAATATGCAACAAATGTATATAAAATTTTAAATCGATGTTCTCGAATATTGATTTTTTTTGGAAAATTTAAAATATCTCTTTAAGTGAGAATATTTTGGTTCGATATACCTTCTTATCTAAAAATTAAAATAAGGAGTAATACTTTTATTACATTTGTAACTTGGATAATAAGTTCATTATTCGATTATAAATACGATACTGTTTTGTGTATGTTACAAAAAATATTCGGGTTCAATAAGCAGACGATGAACCTACGCACAGAAATAATTGCAGGAATTACGACTTTTTTGACAATGAGCTATATTTTGGCTGTAAATCCGGCAATGTTGAGCATTACGGGTATGGATAAAGGGGCAATCTTTACCGCCACAGCCCTTGCTGCCGCTATCGCTACGCTTTTGTTAGCTTGGATGGCAAAATTACCTTTTGCCCAAGCTCCGGGTATGGGGCTGAATGCTTTCTTTGCTTTTACCTTAGTGCAGGGTATGGGTTATTCTTGGGAAACGGCATTGACAGCGATGTTTGTAGAAGGACTTATATTTATATTGATTACACTGTTAAATGTCAGAGAAATAATATTGAATAGTATTCCGGTGAACCTCAGGCACGCTATATCTGCCGGGATCGGAATGTTTATCGCTTTTATAGGATTAAAGAATGCCGGCATTATAGAATCGAACCCTTCGACATTCGTGGCATTAGGGCATTTTACTCCTATATCTTTATTAGCTATTTTCGGAATATTGCTGAGTGCCGTGTTATTGATAAAGAAGGTAAAAGGCGCTCTGTTTTACAGCATTCTTTTGTGTACGATTGCCGGTATACCGTCAGGTGTTACCGAGATACCGGAAAATTTTATACCCGTTTCCATGCCTCATTCCATAGCCCCTACATTTTGTAGATTCGATTTTGAAGGCTTCTTTACTTTAGATATGGCAATTATCATTTTCACATTGTTGTTTATGAATATATTCGATACGCTGGGAACTTTGGTCGGACTTGCTACGAAAACAAGAATTATGGATAAAAATGGACATATTCCCCATGTGAAAGAAGCCATGATGTCCGATGCTATCGGGACTACGATCAGTTCGATGTTAGGAAGTTCTACTGTCACGACTTATGTAGAAAGTGCTTCGGGTATTGCGGAAGGAGGGCGTTCGGGCGTTACTTCTCTGATTACCGGTTTGCTTTTTATTCTGGCGCTCTTTTTTGCTCCTGTTTTTCTATTGATACCCGGAGCAGCTACGACCGGAGCTTTTGTTTTAGTCGGTGTATTTATGATGGATTCTATCGGTAAGATAAATTTGTCCGATATTTCAGAAGCTCTCCCGGCTTTTGTTACGATTATTATGATGTTGCTGACCTATTCGATAGCCAACGGTATCATTTTGGGATTGCTTTGTTATGTGTTGTTGAAGTTGTTCTGTGGGAAATATAAGCAGATTACCCTTACGATGTATATTCTCGCTATATTGTTTATTATAGATCTTATTTTGGCGTAGCGGTTTTTGTTTCTTATTATTATTTCAATTCACAAATTGAAATAATGAATATTATTTAATTGAATACCAATTTTTTATTGCTTTTTTCGAATAAAAATCATAAGATATTTCTAAATCCTTGTAAGCAATACATAGATTGTCGGATATTTCTTGAAATTTATGATAATCATTTCTATGTTTTTTGAAAGCTAATAATATGGTGCTTATATTTTGGTGAAGATTTCTTATTTCTGTTTTATCTGTAAAGTCAATTTTTTTATATATATTCTTTAAAGAATTTAATATATTAGTTTCATACCAAGATATAGTTTTGTCGTAATGATCAAAATTGCTTAGAATAAATTTGATTTTTGGAATATTTTCATCTAATCTTTGACTTAATATTGAAATTTCTTTTTTATATATTTCGTATGTAGATAATAACTTCTTTTGGTTTTCTTCTATTTTAATTAAGGAGGTAGTAAAAAGATAAAACATAGATGATAGTTCTTTTCTATCTTTACTGCATAGGTTAATTAAAAATACCTCAGATAATTTTTCTATTGGCAAATTTTTAATCAGAGATATAGGTAATTCTTGAAAATTAAAGATTTCTGCTTCTGTTTTATCGGAGATACTAATTTGATAGATAAAATCTTTTATAGATATTTTTTGTTGATAGATTAATGGAATAATATTGTCTAAATATTTTATAACTAATTCCCTATATAGGGATAATTCTCTATGTTTGTTTTTGCGATTATACCTCCAATTTATACCTATTCCTAAGCCAAATGTTATAATAGGAATAATAATATTTGCAATTATCTCCATAATTATTGTTATTTAAACAAAGATATTTATTTTCTTTTAAATAATTTCTAAAAAAGACTACATTTTTGGATTTTGCTTTTGTATAAGTAAAATTTGGTTAGGTTGCATTTTGTTTAGTATGAGTATTAGTATTTCACGATATATCTAATTAAATAAGTATATTAAAGTAATGAAAATATTATATTTGAGAAAGTAAATAGAAAATGTTATAATTATTGGATTTGAAAAATGAATATTTAATTATAGGAATAAAAAAGATAAGCTTTAGTTTGTATATTTAAATATAAAAGAAATATCAATATTCAGTTTTAGTAGATAGCCTCTATAATTTTTTTGAGATAACCGAATAGTCCATATTATTATATAGCTCAGTACATTAAAAAATGTTCCCTAAAATGAAAAAAACAGCTATTTACAAAATATGCAAATAGCTGTTTATCAAGAGCGGCAAACGGGACTCGAACCCGCGACCCTCAGCTTGGGAAGCTGATGCTCTACCAACTGAGCTACTGCCGCATTTCTTTTTGACGTGGACAAAGATACAATTTTTTTTATTTCAATGTATATTCTGTAAAAATCTTTTTTTGTTTAGTGATGTAAGAGGTTGTTCAAGTTTTCTGATAAAGAGCTTTTCAAAGTTGACTCCGGGTAAAATTTAGACAGGCATTTAAAATCTACATAAAGAAGTCGATGCCTTTGGCAACACAGTAATAACGGAGGAATTTGCCTGCAAGCATCGATAAATTTGTAATAAGTACATTGGCACGCATAAGCCCTAATGTGACGATGATCAGATCTCCTCCGGCAGGAAGAAAGACGAAAAAAGCCATCAGAGCTCCTTTCCCTTGCAAAAATTTTTGAGTTTTATCCAAACTCGATTTCTTAATGCGCAGATATTTCTCTATCCATTCGACTTTTCCCAGTCGTCCTATATAATAGCAGGTTACTCCTCCCAGCCAATTTCCGGCAGTTGCCGAAGCGAGACATCCCCACTCGTTATATCCGGCATATAGCAGCAGGCCTAATACGACTTCTGAACTAAACGGAAGAATGCTTCCGGCAAGAAAACCTGCTATGAAAAGCCCTATATAACCCCACTCACTAAGTCCTGCAATAAAATCCATAAATAGAATAATAGGTAAATGAATATAATGGTATAGAACAAATAAACCGTTGCCTTGTTGGTAATGTTATTGAAGAGGTGTGATGCTTGTATTGCTACATATACATTTAAAAAAGGCAGGAAGTTGTAAAACTCCGAAATATTCAACCCGATGAATATTGTTGTACACACAGATAAGACATTGATAAACTCGTTGTAAACGCGAGTACATATTTTGTCGCTGTAATGCTTATAAAGGCTGCTTATGCCAGCAATGAATCCGATGGCGATTGTCGGTAAGAGATATAATAACTGGGAAAATTCGCCTTCGTCATGTAGCCAATGTATTGTCCCGGCGGTTTTGAATATTTTATCGAATGATAACGGATAATTCCAAATGAAATGCCCTCCGTAAAAGAGCCATATAACCGTAATAATTCCGATTATGGACGCAAAAAATGTTTTAGAATTTAATGCTCGGGTCTGATATAATCCGATCCAGAATATCGGGAGAAAGAATATTAACGGTGTCCAAAACAGAAAACCGGCTGTAATAAGCAGGGAAAAGGTAAAAGCTTGATTCTGCGGGCGAATATTTTGATATGTACTGTAAAGAAGTGCTATGGACAATAAGATCACCGGTACGAGAATATTGCCGATTCGTAATTCTGAAGTCAGTTCGGGATTAGAACATTCAAGTAATAAGAAAAACAGCAAAGGAAGCGATGAATGCGCTCTTACGATCGTATATATGTTATTGATCCATAGGAGTAATAAACTGCTTATCAAGATTGCTCCCAGATTGATAATAATACGGATATGCTCGGTATGTATTCTGTTGAACAAAAAAGACAGCAAGCCTTCTGTACCGGATACCTGCGGATCGTAAAAGATGTAAGCTATCAAAGATAACAAGCAGGCAGCTACCACACTGAATGTAATGGTGGTAGCACTGCCCGAAATATTGTATAGCTTGTCTTCCCTCATATATGTTAAAGGTCAAAACCTATATCGTGGCGGAAATATTTCTTTTCGAAAGAGATTTTTTCCGCATTCTTGAATGATGTCGCAAGAGCTTCGTTTTTATCTTTTCCATAAGAGCTTACGGCGATAACGCGACCTCCGTTCGTGACGATGTTCCCGTCTTTCAATGCTGTCCCGGCGTGGAACAAGATACTGTCGTTTATCCGGTCGATTCCGGTGATTATTTTCCCTTTTTCATAGTTACCCGGATAACCTCCCGATACGAGCATAACCGTTACTGCGGAGCGAGGATCGACTCGGAGTTCTTTTTCGGATAGTTTGCCTTCGGCTACACCTTCGAATAGTTCGACCAAATCGGAAGCTATACGGAGCATTACCGCTTCGGTTTCGGGATCTCCCATTCGCACGTTATACTCTATTACCATCGGTTCGTTTTTCACATTGATAAGACCGAGGAATATAAAACCTTTGTATTCGATATTTTCGGCTTTCAGGCCTTCTATTGTCGGTTTTACGATACGGTCTTCGACTTTTTTCATAAATTCGGCATCAGCGAACGGTACGGGAGAAACCGCACCCATACCTCCCGTATTCAATCCGGTATCGCCTTCCCCGATCCGTTTGTAGTCTTTCGCCTCAGGGAGTATTTTATAAGAATTGCCATCGGAAAGGACGAAAACCGAGCATTCGATTCCGGATAAAAATTCTTCTATGACAACCGTGCTGCTCGCTTCTCCGAACATACCGCCGAGCATTTCTTTCAGTTCCCGTTTCGCTTCGTCCAAGTCGGGAATGATCAGTACACCTTTCCCGGCTGCCAATCCGTCGGCTTTCAGTACGTACGGAGCTTCCAATGTGTCGAGAAAAGCGCATGCTTTGTCATACTGCTCGGCCGTGAAACTTGCATAGCGGGCGGTGGGGATATGATGACGCATCATAAATGCTTTGGCGAAGTCTTTGCTCCCTTCGAGTCGTGCACCCTCTTTTGATGGTCCTATTACCGGAATTTTATTTAATTCCGAATCGTTTTTGAAATAATCGTATATACCTTTTACCAATGGGTCTTCAGGTCCTACTACGACCATATTTATGTTATTGTCGAGGACAAACTGACGGATACCGTCAAAATCGGATGCCGACAGAGCTATGTTGATTCCGATCGACGCTGTTCCTGCATTGCCCGGGGCAATATATAGTTTATTTACTTTCGGACTTTGTTTTATTTTCCATGCCAGAGCGTTTTCCCGGCCTCCTGATCCTAATAACAAAATGTTCATTATTGTCTGTTTTTCTTAGTTTATTTTAAATAATCATCAAAATACCGAGTTATTTTTTCATATAAATGTACCCGGTCAGGACCCAATACATTGTGGAAGTGTCCCGGATATACAAAGTAGTCGGGATATGTACCGGATTGAATACAACTTTTTAAAAAAGATAAGCTGTGTTGCCAGACTACTACCGGATCTTGATCTCCGTGTATCAGCAATAAATGTCCTTGAAGGTTTCCTGCAATACGGTTCAAATTACTGTTTTTATATCCTTGTGCATTCTCTTTAGGTGATCCCATATAACGTTCACCGTACATTATTTCATAATATTTCCAGTCGATTACAGGACCTCCGGCAACACCGGTTTTGAATGTTTCGGGATTGTTCAGCATCATATTTGTGGTCATAAATCCGCCGAAACTCCATCCGTGTACACCGATTCTGTTTTCATCGACATACGGTAGAGATTTCAGCCATTTTATACCTTCCATCTGATCTTGCAGTTCAATCTTTCCAAGCTGCCGATGAGTAACATTTTCGAATGCCGATCCCCGGTTTGCCGATCCTCTTCCATCTATTGTAAAGATAATATATCCCCGATTTGCCATATAAATATCCCAGCCTCTGGCATCCCACTTCCAGCCATCCCGAACTTGTTGGACGTGAGGGCCTCCATACACATATACGATGACAGGGTATTTCTTACCGGTTTCGATTTTTGCCGGTTGTGTAAGACGGTAATATAAGTCTGTTTCTCCGTCCGCCGCCTTTATTGTCCCGCACTTTATATCCGGCATTGCATAACCGTCATAAGGGTCGGGCGCACATAATAGATTTTTTGTTTTACCTGTTTTCAGATCGGAGAAATCGATCATGCGGGGAGTATTATGGTTACTGTAACGGTCTATCATATATCGTCCCGATTTGCTCATCAGGGGGGTGTGTACGCCGTTTGCAGGAGTCAGTCTTTCCCGTTTTCCGTTTGAGAGGGTTACCCGGTATAAATTCACTTCCAGAGGAGATGCTTCGGTAGAGGTGATATATAAGTATTTTCCTGTCGGATCTATTTCTGCCGAAAGGACTTCCCATTCTCCCCGAGTGATTTGCCGGATCATTTTTCCCGATGTGTCGTAAAGATATAGATGCCGGTAACCGTCTTTTCGGGAAGTGTAAATAAATAATTCGGGTTTTCCGGGAATGAAAATCAGCGGATTTTCCGGTTCTACATATTTTTCATTTGTTTCGGTAAACAAAGTGCGGAGATGCTTTCCTGAAGCAGCATCATATGCTTTGACAAGGCAAGTGTCTTGACGGCGGTTCAATTCTTGTATATAAATTTCTTTTTCATCGGGCGACCATGTTATATTAGTAAAATAACGGTCTTTAGGAGTTCCTGTATGCAGATATACGGTATTTCTGTCTGAAAGACGAAAAACACCGACTGTTACTTCGTGACTCCGCATGCCTGCCATCGGGTATTTGATATTTTTCAATTTAGCTTCTCTTGCCGAAATATCTACTAATGGATAGTCGCCTACCATGGTTTCATTCATCCGGTAAAATGCAAGAGCATTTCCTTTCGGAGACCAAAAAGTACCTTTCTTGATCCCGAATTCATTCCGGTGTACATTATTTGCACCCATCGAAATATAGCCGTTCAAATCTTTACCTACGGTTATCCGGTCTCCGTTTGGCGATATAATATATAGTCCGTTCTCATTGGTCAGGGCATATTGGCGTTTGTGCGGGTCAAAGTCGAAATCGGTGTCTCCTTTTTCCAATGGATAAAGCTGTTCGATAGAGCTGCCGTCGGCAGATAAATGGATAAAATGCTTGTCATGTAAAAACGATATTCCGTTTTCTTTTCCGTCTTCCCACACTGATATTCTGGGCATCGATCCGACAGGTTTCAGCCCTTTTTCCGCAATAAACCGGTTTATATCCTTTACGGTAACAAGAACCTTTTCTTTATGATTTCCCGGTTTTACGATCATTATAGAATCACCTTTTTGATAAATATAATTTTCTCCGAGAAATTGTAGTTGCTTTATATTTTTCGGCACGAATCGAGCGTAAGTTTTGCCTCCGGGCATCAGGTTATCGAGTGAAAATTCTTTAAGTTGAGCCGATACAGCCATAAATTGAGTGATTGCTAATATAAATAAAAAACGGAGTTTCATTCAATAAATCATTTTTGTTTGTTACTTATCAGGATAATTCCTTTTACGTGATTTTTTCATCTGTTCTTTTTCTTTCCGTGCAAGGTTCTTGTCTCGAAGCTTTTTCCAACCGGGACGATTATCTTCAGAAGGAGTGCGGCCGATAGAGGGCTGTCTGAATGTGACGAACTTTTTCACGGCTTCTTCTCCATGCCATTCGGGAATGCTGCTGTCTTTCCATTCTCTCTTATTTTCCGGCAGTTTCTCGAAATCGTCTTTTTTCTTTCTGAAACGGGTCTCTGTTTTGGTGAAAGGTTCTTTGTCTCGATAAGGTAAACGCTTTTCTGCCTTTTCATTGTTCCTTTCTTTGAAGCGATATTCCCGTTTCTTGAACTCGGTAGATTCACTGTCTTTCTTTTTTTCCTTGAATCCTCCTGTCTCGCGTTTGAAGTCGTTATATTTACCTTCGAAAATTTCGTATTTCCGGTATTCGCATTCTAATGAACCGTTCATCATATTTATGCAAATAGCGGGTTTCAGGCCTATTTTATTGAAACATTCGTCGTGATAACTGATAATCCAAGCATCATAGCCTTTGAATACGTGTTTAAGCTGAGAACCTATCATTTCATATAATCCCAACAGGTCTTTTGACGAGATGCGTTCTCCGTAAGGAGGATTTGTTATCAATATTCCGTTTTCGGGTGCTTCGGTATATTGTTGAAAAGGTTTTACCTGCAGATCGATATACTTAGCCATTCCGGCGCTTTTTATATTTTCTCGGGCGATAGCAATAGCTTTGGGTGAAATGTCAGAACCGTAAATCTTGAAATTAAATTCTTTTTCGTTGCTGTCATCATTATAAAGAGAGTCAAAAAGCTCTTCATCGTAATCGTTCCACCGTTCGAATGCGAAGTCTTTCCGATAGATTCCCGGTGCTGTATTTGTTGCGATCAGGGCGGCTTCGATCAAGATCGTTCCTGAACCGCACATGGGGTCTATGAAATTTTTTTCACCTTTCCATCCCGATTTAAGAATAAGGCCGGCTGCCAAAACTTCATTAATGGGAGCTTCGGTTTGTGCGACTCTGTATCCTCTTTTGTGTAGTGATTCTCCGGAACTGTCGAGAGATAGAGTGCAGGTGTTGTGCGCAATATGCAGGTTCAATATGAGATCGGCATTGTTGAGCCGGACCGACGGGCGTTTACCTGTTTTTTCCATGAAAAAGTCGGCGATGGCATCTTTAGCACGATAGGTGACGAACTTCGAATGTTTAAATTCTTCCGAAAAAACGACAGATTCGATAGAGAATGTTTGTTCGGGAGACAGATATTGATGCCAGTCGAAAGACTTGATTTTTTCATAAACCTCATCTGTATCGGATGCTGTGAATGAGAAAATCGGTTTGAGAACACGCAATGCCGTCCGACAACATAAATTCGTTTTATATAAAAGCTGTTTATCCCCCTTGAAAGATACCATGCGTTTGCCGATTTCGATATCTTCTCCGCCCAGTTCGGCAATTTCTTGAGCCAGAATATCCTCTAACCCTTGCAATGTTTTAGCGATAATTTCAAATTTCTCGTTTTTCACCCTGATAAAACTTTATATTTGCGTATTTATTTTTCTGCTTTTTGTTGTAAAATGCGAGCTCCGGGTTCAACGTTTTCCGTAACCCAGATGTTACCGCCGATCGTAGCGCCTTCTCCGATTGTAATGCGGCCTAAAATAGAGGCATTGGAGTAAATAATGACATTGTTCCCGATAATCGGATGTCGGGGAATACCTTTGATCGGATTCCCGTTTTCGTCAAGAGGGAAACTTTTTGCACCGAGAGTTACCCCTTGATAAATTTTCACGTTATTGCCTATAATTGCAGTTGCTCCGATAACGACTCCCGTTCCGTGATCGATAGTGAAATATTCTCCGATTGTAGCGGCCGGATGTATATCTATACCTGTTTCGGAATGAGCCATTTCGGAAATCATTCGAGGAATAAGCGGTACTCCCAATTGAATAAGACAGTGAGCAATGCGGTAATTGCTGATAGCCCGTATTGCAGGGTAACAAAATATGACTTCTCCGTAACTCTCCGCTGCCGGATCTCCGTTATAAGCAGCGATCACATCGGTAGCCAGCAGACGGCGTAGTTCGGGCAGGGATTTGATAAACTCTGCCGATTTCTCGTTTGCCGATTCCCGCATATTTTCAAGACTGGTGTATTTTTTGCGGTCGCAAGCGAAACAAAGACCTGCCAGTATCTGTTCGGTCAATAGTTCGAACAAACGTTCTGTACCTACACCGACATAATATGAAATTGTACGACGGTTGATTGTAGAATGTCCGAAATAGCCCGGAAAAATCAAAGACCTGCACAATTCGATAATTTCGTGTAAAACTTTTTCTGAAGGCATCGGTTCTCCGTCATGATGTTGATGGCATAGAGTCTTGAAAGACTCGTATTCCGATAGCTGTTCTACGGTAGAGGTGATTACATCGGAGTATTTGTGCGGGTTCATATTCTTTTTTTCGGTTTTATTAAAAAGACATTCTTTGCAAAGTTACAAAATATCGCGGATATTCCGGACTAAAAGTTAGGTTAGAGTCTAATAGCTTGTCTAAATTTTCCGACAAAAAATATTATCAAGTCATTTTTTTGTTTTCTTTCAGCCTTTTTTCCGTTTTTACTTGTCAGTATATCTTTCAAAGAAATTATCATGGAGGTTTCTCGCTCTAAAAAGAGAATGAAAAAGATATCTTTTTTTGACAGACAAATTCATATCTTTGCGTTCGTTTTTTTAAAATCTTTGATATGGAACTTTCCCACAAGATCAATAAGGTAGAAATTCGCAATTTACAGATTTCAGATTATACTCAATTGTCTCAGTCGTTCCGTAGGGTTTACTCTGACGGATCGGATGTTTTTTGGACTCACCAGCAGATTGAAAAACTGATCGCTATTTTTCCGGAAGGGCAGTTTGTAACGGTTGTCGATGAGAAAATCGTCGGATGTGCTCTTTCTATAATCGTTGATTATGATTTGGTAAAAAACGATCATACGTATGCAAGGGTTACCGGAAACGAGACTTTTGACACTCATAATCCTAACGGAAATATTTTATACGGGATAGAAGTATTTATCCATCCCGACTATCGAGGGTTGCGTTTAGGACGTCGTATGTATGATTATCGCAAAGAATTGTGCGAACGGCTTAATTTGAAAGCGATCATGTTCGGAGGCCGTATTCCGAATTACCATAAATATGCTGCGGATATGCGTCCGAAAGAGTATATCCAGAAAGTCAAAATGAAAGAGATTTATGACCCTGTACTGACTTTTCAGCTCTCGAATGATTTTCATGTGCGCAAGGTAATGACAAATTACTTGCCTAATGATGAGGAGTCAAAACATTATGCCACTTTACTGCAATGGGATAATATTTATTATACTCCGCCGACTCAAGACTTTAAAGTAACGAAAACTAATGTGCGAATAGGTTTGGTACAGTGGCAGATGCGTCCCTATAAGAGCATAGATGATGTTTTTGAACAAGTCGAGTTTTTTGTGGATGCCGTATCGGATTACAAAAGCGATTTTGTATTATTCCCCGAATATTTCAATGCACCGTTGATGGCAAAGTTCAATCATTTGGGAGAATCGGAAGCTATTCGTTCTTTGGCGCAATATACCAATGAGATTCGCGACAGGTTTATCAATCTGGCTATCAGTTATAATATAAATATAATTACCGGAAGTATGCCGTTAATTAAAGAAGATGGCCTGTATAATGTCGGATTTCTGTGCCGGAGAGACGGGAGTTACGATATGTATGAAAAAGTGCATATTACTCCGGATGAAATCAAGAGTTGGGGGTTGACCGGTGGTAGCATGGTGAAGACTTTTGAGACAGATTGTGCACGTATAGGTATATTGATATGCTACGATGTCGAATTTCCCGAATTGTCCCGTTTAATGGCTGACCAAGGAATGCAGATTCTGTTTGTGCCTTTCCTTACGGATACGCAGACGGGATATTCCCGAGTGAGAGTATGTGCTCAAGCCCGGGCGATAGAAAACGAATGTTTTGTTGCGATTGCCGGAAGCGTAGGAAATCTTCCGAGAGTGCATAATATGGATATACAGTATGCTCAATCAGGGGTATTTACTCCTTGTGATTTTGCTTTCCCGAATGACGGGAAACGGGCAGAAGCAACTCCGAATACCGAAATGATATTGATTTCAGATGTTGATTTGGATTTATTGAATGAACTGCATACTTATGGAAGTGTCCGCAATCTGAAAGATCGTCGTCAAGATTTGTATGAGTTGCGGTTAAAAAAGAAAAATAACTGATTTCTAGGGATATTCAGTAAATGTCCCTAAAAATCAAGATGGCATATGAAGATGATAGA
>NZ_CEVCIF010000064.1:0-13759 GCF_982245605.1 Coprobacter fastidiosus
CCGGTGTGGCCAACCGCAACATGATTTCTCCGAATGTGACTACTTTTTTGCTCATATAGCTTTCAAATAGATATGATTAATTAAAAATTAAAGAATTTTTTTGCATTATAATAGCTGATATCTTCTATCATCTGATTTACCCGATCTATCTCTAAAACAGGAATCTCTCCGTTTTCGACATCTTTACCCACCAAATTACATAAAGTACGACGGAAATATTCATGACGAGGATAAGAAAGGAAACTACGTGAATCGGTAAGCATACCTACAAAACGACTCAACAATCCTAACAAAGAAAGAGCATTCATTTGCTTTTCCATACCATCTTTTTGATCAAGGAACCACCATCCGGAGCCGAACTGTATCTTTCCCGGAATAGTACCATCCTGAAAATTTCCCAGCATGGTAGCTATCACCTCATTAGCACATGGATTTAAATTATATAAAATCGTCTTTGTCAGTTTTCCCTTAGTATTTAAACGATCCAAAAATTTGGACATTGCTTTAGCTGTCGTAAATTCTCCGATAGAATCAAAACCGGTGTCAGGACCTAATAACTTAAACATTTTTGTATTATTATTTCGAATAGCCCCGTAATGAAATTGCTGAGTCCACCCCTTTTCATAATCCATTTCACCAAATTCAACCAACATTGCCGATTTGAATTTCAGAATCTCCTCGCGAGTCAGTTCTTTTCCTCCGTAAACCTTATTGAAAATAGCCTTGATTTCTGCATCAGTATAGTCTTCAGCATAAAATTCTTCTATACCATGATCTGAAAGTTTACAACCCTGTTCCGCAAAAAAATCATGGCGTTTACGCAATGCGGCAATCATATCGTCAAAAGTAGAAATTGCAATACCGCTTACTTCTGACAATTTCTCTATATAAGCACGAAAATCTGCAGGAATCTCTACCGCCATAGCTTTATCTGGACGCCAAGTCGGAAGCATTTTAATCTCAAAGCCACTTTCGCGAGTTTTAATATGATATTCAAGTGAATCTACAGGGTCATCAGTTGTACATACAACCTCGACACGATAACGGCGCATCATCCCTCGAGCAGAATATTCGGGCAAAGCTAATTTAGCATTACATTCGTCATAAATTTCACGGGCAGTTTTAGGATTCAGCACTTTATCGATACCAAACGCAGTTTTCAATTCTAAATGAGTCCAATGATAAAGAGGATTACGCATTGTATAAGGAACTGTTTCTGCCCATTTCTCAAATTTCTCCCAATCAGAAGTATCTTTTCCCGTACAATAGCGTTCTTCTACCCCATTGGTACGCATAGCACGCCATTTATAATGATCTCCACCCAACCAAATTTCGGTTAACGATTTGAACTTATGATCATCTGCAACCATTTGCGGAATCAAGTGGCAATGATAATCGATAATCGGCATTTTTGCCGCATGTTCATGATACAATTTCTGTGCAGTTTCCGTTTGCAACAAGAAATTTTCATCCATAAAGTTTTTCATAATAGAGTATTTTTAAATGATGTATAAATGCAAAAAACGACATAGCAAATTGAAAACACAGCCCTATCAAATAAATTCCGTGTTCGGGCACGAAATTACGATTTTTTTTTGAAACACAAAAATATTCTGTATATTTGCAGATGAAATTACAAATTATAAACCGTGTGCACGCACGAATAACAATATATAAGCAACATGAAAAGCTTGCCGGATAAAATACGAATCAAAGATATTGCCCGTTTAGCCAATGTATCTACCGGGACAGTCGATCGCGTATTGCACAACCGAGGTGAGGTTTCGGCTAAAAGCCGCGAAAAAGTTGAAAAAGTTCTCAAAGAGATAAATTATCAACCCAACATTTATGCTTCAGCTCTCGCTTCAAAAAAAAGATACACATTTGTTACATTATTACCGGAATCTAACGAGGGAGAATATTGGAGCGATATAAAAAAAGGAGTAGATCAAGCAGCACATGAGTTTCTGGACTTAAATATCTCTGTAGAACAGATATTTTTCAATCAATATGACAGCACATCGTTCGAAAAAGCAATAGAAACAGTCCTAAAGCTGACTCCGGATGCTGTTTTACTTGCCCCGATATTTAAAGAGCAGTCCATTTCATTAGCAAAACAATTAGAGATTCAAGAAATTCCATACGTTCTTATCGATTCGGATATGGAAGAAATACATTCTCTTGCCTATTTCGGAATGGATTCTTTACAAAGCGGTTATCTTGCTGCCAAATTATTATTAAGCGATGCTTCTCCAAACTCGGAAATTGCGATCTTCCAAGTTTACAGATCCGGGAATAAAGGTTCTAACCAAACAGAACTACGAATAAATGGATTCAAACGGTATATAGAAGAACATCTTCCTACAGCCAAGTTGTTTTCTATTAAAATATATGCTCAAGATCATACCCGCAATCTAAAAATTATAAAAGATTTTTTCAAACAGCATCCCCATATACGAGAAGCGATAACATTCAACTCAAAAGTATATCTGATTACGGAATATCTGGAGAAAATGAATATCTCAGGTATAAAATTTATAGGATATGACCTACTACAAAAAAATGTCAAAGCCCTGAAATCGGGGAAAGTCAATTATCTGTTAGCCCAACGTCCCGAAATCCAAAGTTATAGAGGGATGAAAGCCTTATGTGAATATAAAATATTCAAAAATGAAATAAAACGAAAAAATTTCATGCCGATAGATATTCTGACAAGTGAAAATATCGACTTCTACCTTGATTTTCAATCAATATAAATTAATTAATATCAACCTAATAATTTTATCTTATGAAACAGCTCAACAGAACCAACGTCCAAGCGAACAAGTATCCTGAACGAATCATCCAATTCGGTGAAGGCAATTTTTTACGGGCTTTTGTCGATTGGATCATTTACAACATGAATCAAAAGGCTGAATTCAATAGCAGCGTTGTTATCATTCAACCTCTCGAAAACGGCATGGTCAATATGCTTAATGAACAGGATGGTTTATATCATGTTAATTTACAGGGGTTACAGAACGGTAAAGAAGTGGACAGCATCCAGTTGATCGATGTGGTGAGCCGGGGATTGAATCCTTATGCGCAATATAATGAGTTTTTGAAATTGGCCGAAAATCCTGAGATGCGTTTCGTCATTTCCAATACTACCGAGGCCGGAATCGCTTTTGATCCTTCTTGTAAACTGGAGGATGCGCCGGCTAAATCTTATCCGGGAAAATTGACGCAACTTCTGTTCCATCGTTTCAAAGTGTTTAATGGTGCAATGGATAAGGGGTTGATTATTTTTCCGTGCGAACTGATTTTCGATAACGGAAAGGTGTTGAAAAAGTGTATCGATCAATATATCGAGCTATGGAATCTCGGGGAGGATTTTAAACATTGGTTCGATACCGCCTGCGGCGTTTACTGTACGCTTGTGGATCGTATTGTTCCGGGTTATCCGCGCGATACAATCGGTCAAATTCTCGACCGGATCGGACTGGATGATAAGTTGGTTGTTAAAGGTGAGATTTTTCATTTATGGGTTATCGAAGCTCCGGAAACGGTAGAGAGAGAATTTCCGGCAGACAAAGCTGGTTTGAATGTATTATTTGTTCCGAGCGAAAAACCTTATCATGATCGGAAAGTTACTTTGCTGAACGGACCTCATACGGTTTTGTCTCCAGTGGGATATTTGGCGGGACTGAATACCGTAAAAGAATGTTGTGAAGATCCGGTCATCGGACAGTTTGTAAAAAAAGTAATGTATGGTGAGTTACTTGAGACTCTTGATCTTCCGAAGGAGGAGTTGATTCTATTTGCCGATGCTGTTATGGAACGGTTTCGTAATCCTTTTGTCAAACATTTCGTAACCAGCATCATGCTTAATTCTTTTCCGAAGTTTAAAACTCGGGATTTGCCGGGATTGAAAATTTTCCTGGAACGAAAAAAGGAATTGCCTTCGGGTCTGGTTTTAGGCTTAGCCGGTATCGTTACCTATTACAAAGGCGGAAAACGGGGGAATGACGAGATCGTACTTAAGGATGACCAAGAGATTATAGACTTATTGAAAAATCTTTGGGCTGACGGATGTCCTATGGAGGTAGCTAAGGGGGTGTTAGGTGCTGAATTTATCTGGGGGGAGGATTTAAATCTGATTCCGGGATTGACCGAAAAGTTGTCCGAATATCTCCAAATGATTCAAGATAAGGGCATGATTGAATCTGTTAAATCTATTCTTTAAATATGGGATTGAAATTTTTAAAAATAAATCCGGATGATAATGTTGCCGTGGCCATAGATCCCTTGAAGAAGGGGGTGTGTATCTCGGTGGATGGAAAGGAGATTTTCCTACAAGAAGATATTCCGGCCGGTCATAAAGTAGCACTTAAAGATTTTGCCGAGAACGAGGATATTATTAAATACGGATATGCTATCGGGCATGCTCGTTGTGCAATCACTAAAGGTGCTTGGGTCAATGAAAGGAATATCAAAACGAATCTGGAGGGGGTACTGGAGTATTCGTATTCTCCTAAGTTGGCGGAACTGAATATTCCGAACAGGAATCTTTCTTTTATGGGGTATCGTCGTAAAACCGGTGAGGTCGGTATCCGGAATGAAATATGGGTGATTCCTACGGTCGGATGTGTCAACGGGATTGTTAACCGATTGGCTGATTCTCTCCGCCGGGAGACCGGGGAGGTAAATGTAGATGCAATAGTTGCCTTTCCTCATAATTATGGATGTTCTCAACTGGGAAATGATCATGAGAATACACGCAAAATATTACGAGATATGGTACTGCACCCGAATGCCGGCGCAGTACTGGTCGTCGGGTTGGGCTGTGAGAATAATCAATTAAGTGCTTTTAAGGATTTGTTGGGGGAGTATGATGCCGAGCGCATTCGCTTTATGGAGTGTCAGAAGGTTGATGATGAATATGAGGAAGGCATGAACATCTTGAGACAATTATACGATATCGCTTCTCAGGATGCAAGAGTGGAAGTTCCTTTAAGCGAACTGAAAGTTGGGTTGAAGTGCGGCGGATCAGACGGATTTTCCGGTATTACGGCGAATCCTCTTTTGGGGGTATTTTCTGATTTTCTGGTTGCTCAGGGAGGTACATCTGTTCTTACCGAAGTGCCTGAGATGTTCGGCGCTGAAACGATTTTAATGAACCGTTGCGAGACGCCTGAGTTATTCGATAAAACGGTACATCTTATCAATGATTTTAAGGACTATTTTTTGGCTAATAATCAACCTGTTTATGAGAACCCGTCACCGGGAAACAAGGCGGGAGGCATATCTACTCTTGAGGAAAAGTCGCTGGGGTGTACTCAGAAATGCGGAAAATCGGCGGTAAAGGATGTTTTGATGTATGGAGAGCGTATTCATTCCAAGGGGCTGAATCTTTTAAGTGCTCCGGGGAATGATTTGGTGGCTGCTACGGCTTTAGCTTCTGCAGGCTGCCAGTTGGTGCTTTTTACTACGGGAAGAGGAACGCCTTTCGGTTCTTTTGTCCCGACTATGAAAATCTCAACTAATAGTAAGTTGGCTGTAAACAAACCGAAATGGATCGATTTTAACGCCGGATCGCTTGTTGAAAACGATCTTATGGATGATATTGCCGAACGATTTATTCGTTTTGTTATCGATGTCGCAAGCGGTAGGCGTGTAAACAATGAATTGAACGGATTCCGGGAAATCGCTATTTTCAAGTCCGGGGTGACTTTATAATTTGAAATGTTCCCCGGGAATTAAATACAATATTTCCGGGGGACATTTCTAATTATTTTTTCTCTGTCAAGTTCTTCTTTTCTCTTACAGCCCGTATAATTTTCTGATAAAAAAATACAAATCAGACATTTATTTTTATTTCAAAAAAACGATAGTTTATAACTTTCACATTTTAGGCAATATTGCTACTTCTCTCCAATTATGCTTTTTCAAATCTACACAACCATTTTTTTTGAAAGTTATACCCTCTTTTTCAAGTAAATTCCGTTGTTCTTCCCAGCCGGGAACTAGCCGTCCCTGACTGTTTATTACCCGATGACAAAATGGATGCAATTCTTTCGGAGCTCGAGACATCGCCTGCCCCACCATACGAGAACACTGAGGCTTTCCCAATAGTCGGGCTACCTGACCATATGTCACAACACTTCCCCGAGGTATTTCCTTTATAATATCATAAACACCGATAATAAATTCATTTTTATTCATCTTCGAATTCGATAGACATTATTTTAAAGACAAAAATAATATCAGAATTTTTATGAAGAAGAACTTTGTAAGGCAAAAATAAAATCATAAACTTAATTTATAATGCAAATGGAAAATCTTAATTTTTATATTCTTACAGGAGGACCAGGTAGTGGAAAATCGACCGTGCTCAAGCTATTATCAGATATGGGGTACCTGACCGTCGAAGAAACTGGAAGAAATATCATTCAAAAACAAATAAAAAGCCTAGGAGATACCGTCCCATGGAATAACGTCTCCCGTTATGCACGACTAATGTTTTTGCATGCGATCACCGATTTCGAAGAACTTGTTCATGTACAAAAAACATGTTTCTTTGACAGAGGCATACTCGACATTTTAGGTTACTGCCGATTAATAAATATTCCCATAGCTACTTCACTAAAAAAAGCGGCACACGAATATAGATATAATCCGAAAGTCTTTTTATTTCCCCCATGGGAAGAAATTTATACGAATGATACCGAACGGAAGCAAGACTTCAAAGAAGCTGAACGCACATATCATACCCTAAAAAACGTATATGAAGAATTTGGATACCAAACAATCATCGTTCCTCGTCTAATACCGGTAAAGCGGGCTCAATGGATTGTCGAAAACCTCAACAAACACATTTTTTAAACACTTATTTATTAACAACATGTACAACTAAAACCACCTTTACACCTTTTTTTAGATGGACTTTTCATGCAATTCTTATGGATATTTTTTTATATAAAATATCCAATTTCTCAGATCACGATATCATCGGCACTTCTATTAATAAAAGATCAGAGTGTTCTATAATATTTATCTTTAGATCAGAAACATCCCAAATTCCGATGCCGTCTCTTTTCGAAAGAATCTCTTCTGCAACCTCGATTTTCCCCTCAATAATAAAAATATAAACACCCATATTTTTATCATGTATTTTATAATCAATAATCTTTCCTGCATCGAATTTTCCCATAGAAAACCATGCATTCTGCAAAATAGAGGCCGGAGTGCTACCGTCTGGTGATATAAACAGAGCCAATTCATTTTTTTTCAATAATCCTCTGATATTATAATTATTATACTCCGGAGGTGTATTTTCTCTATCCGGAAATACCCATATTTGCAAAAATTCTACGGGCTCTTTATCGCTACCGTTATATTCGCTATGCAAAATTCCGCTTCCGGTACTCATTACCTGAACATCTCCCGGAGTAATTGTCCGGGTATTTGCAACACTGTCTCCATGACGAAGTTTTCCTTTCAAAGGAATAGACACAACCTCCATATTTTTATGCGGATGCGCTCCAAATCCTTGTGAAGGAGCAACCCAATCGTCATTCAAAACACGTAATGCTCCGAAATGCACCCTCGTAGGATTATAATAATCTGCAAAACTGAAAGTGTGGTATGTCTTTAACCAACCATGATCAAAATAGCCCCTTGAAGAAGCTCTATCTACAACTTTTTTCATAATAATTTTCTTTTACTTAAAGCCTGTTTAAATTTTCCGATAAAATAATCTCGTCAGACTTATATCTATCGATAACAATCATAACCCATACAATGTTGCATAATAATACGTAACTTTACGACAAAATCGAAAATCAGCAATGAACACTCATATTATGTCAAACGAAAAAATATACTGGTTCATCTTTTATAACGATCAATTACTAATTGAGAAAAAAAACGGAAAATACCAAATACCCTATGCACCAGAGTCTCCGATAAAAAGAGAAATGGATATTCCTGTTTTAAATGTACCTGTACCAGGGCATCAAGCCAAAACATTCAGAGTGACAAAACCTATTTCTGTCTCGGAACAATATGAATGGATCGGTTTACGATCATCTTATGATTATCTACCGCAAGAATCATATAAAACTGCCGGAAAAGCCTTTGAAATTCTCCATTGGGACAAAAACAGCCGGTTCTGTCCGGTATGCGGAAACTTAATGAAACTAAAGAATGACATAACGAAACGATGTCCTTCTTGTGGGAAAGAATTATACCCTGCCATTTCAACAGCAATATTGGTATTGATTCGAAAAGCAAATTCTATCTTATTAGTTCACGCACGTAATTTCAAAGGGACATTCAATAGTCTGGTTGCCGGATTTCTGGAAACCGGAGAAAATCTCGAAGAGTGTGTCGCCAGAGAAGTCATGGAAGAAACTCAGTTAAAGATTAAGAACATTTCTTATTTCGGTAGCCAGTCATGGCCTTATCCAAGTGGATTAATGGTCGGATTCATAGCCGATTATGAAAGTGGGAAAATCGAACTGCAAGATGATGAACTTAGCTCAGGTGCATTTTATACACGAGATAACTTACCGGAACTTCCTCACAAATTAAGTCTGGCACGCAAAATGATCGACTGGTGGTTAGAACAAAACAGTGATGAAACAAAATAAGGGATTCGAAGATTTAGGCAAACCCTGAAAATCATTCTATTTTTTCAATCATCAAATCAGGAAGGTTCTGGATAAAAGTAAAAATATCTCCCTCTTTATCGTTATCCCGAGTTTTAATTACCATACTGACACAATAAACCTGACGATCTCCTTGAAATTCTTTACGGGCCGAATAATTCGTTATACGACCTTCGGAATGAGCTATCATATTGGTTATCTTCTGCAAATTTTCTTGCTGTCCGGTAGAAAACTGCACAAAAGAACTATGCAAACCGATACGTTTAAACAATACCGTCAACAATTCTAATCCCAATAATGTAAAAAAGGTCGCCACAATTCCTACACCATACATTCCGCCACCAATTGCTAAACCTATGCCCGATGCAACCCATATTCCGGCAGCAGTAGTCAGTCCCCGCACAAACTGCCGCTGTATAATTATCGTGCCAGCCCCTATAAAACCTATACCAGTAACAACTTGAGCAGCCACACGACTCGGATCAAGGCTCATCGACGGCATTCCTAAGACATTCTGAAAACCATATTGAGATACAATCATAATAAGGGCACTGCCCAAAGAAACAAGAAAATGTGTCCTAAATCCGGCTTCCTTTGCCCGATACTCTCGCTCAAGTCCGATAATAGCACCAAGGATTCCAGCAACAAACAATCTTAATACAAATTCCCAGAACATAATAATCTCCCTTTTTAATTATCTATCGAAACTACAAATATAAACAAAACACGATAACCTTACAAAAGATAAATCGACAATACCTCCAGTCATTTTTCAATACAGAACATTCGATAAAAAAGTTTTCATATCCACAAATAAATTATTTATATTTGCTTATATAAAACAGTAAAACAAACAAACATGGATGACCGGGTAAAACTCAAAGTTATGGGTATTACATATAGCCAAATACAAAATGGAGCTTATGCTCTCGTACTGGCAGAAGAAAACGGAGACCGGCGTATTCCCATCATAATAGGTACTGCCGAAGCTCAGTCTATTGCCATACGACTCGAACATTTAACTCCTCCTCGTCCCATGACTCACGATCTGTTTGCCAGTTTCGCTCAAGGATTCGGAATTCGATTGCGTGAAGTTTTCGTCTATCACTATGAAGACGGAGTTTTCTCATCTGAATTGCTTTTCGATGACGGAACTCGCCAAATCAGAATAGATTCACGAACATCTGATGCTATTGCTATTGCTTTGCGTACCCAATCACCCATTTATACTACAGAAAAAATTATCAACGAAGCCGGCATTATATTTCAGGAAGAACCCAAAGAAAAAAAGAAAGAAGAAACAAAAACAGTCAAACGTAAACATCTCAACGACTATTCGACAAAAGAGTTAAAAGAACGTTTGGAAGAAGCCGTCCGTATGGAAGCATACGAAAAAGCAGCCCTTATTCAACAAGAACTAAAAAAACGGGAACAGAAACAAGGTTAGTAATAAATATTTATTAGTTTTGTACGATAATTGTCCGCCTATACCGGAATAATCCCGGTTTACAAGACCGGATTTTTACCTGAAAAACAATTAACTACACTAAATTTCATAAAAAATAGTGCTATGAACGTGAAACTTCGCTTAATCATAATGAACTTCCTGCAATTCGCTGTTTGGGGGGCATACCTTACATCTATGGGAAGTTACCTCGTAAGTATTAACCAAGCATCACATATCGGAATGTATTATGCAATGCAGGGTATTGTATCCCTATTTATGCCTGCAATACTCGGTATCATTGCCGATCGTTGGATACCGGCACAGAAGCTATTGAGTCTAAGCCATTTTCTCGCTGCTTCATTCATGGCCGCAGCAGGATATTACGGAATGAGTTATGGAACAAATGTCGAATTTCCGATTTTATTTACACTATATTCGCTAAGTGTAGCTTTTTATATGCCGACATTAGCCCTTTCCAACTCCGTTGCATATACCGCACTCGACAAAGCAAAATTGGACACTATAAAAAATTTCCCTCCCATCCGGATTTTCGGTACAATCGGCTTCATCTGCTCTATGTGGACAGTCGATCTTTTGGGATTGCAAGACACATACGGACAATTCTTTGCATGTGCCCTTATCGGTGTTGTATATGCATTATACGCTCTGACCCTGCCTGCTTGTCCGACAAGTAAAGGGGATAACACCAAATCATTGGTCGAGGCTTTAGGATTACGAGCATTTACTTTGTTCAAACAAAGGAAGATGGCAATCTTTTTCATTTTCTCGATGTTATTAGGGGTTTCATTGCAGATAACTAACGGGTTCGCAAACCCATATATCAGCAGTTTCGGTTCTATTCCCGAATATGCCGACACATTCGGCGTACAACATGCAAACATATTAATTTCACTATCTCAGATTTCAGAAACTTTATGTATCTTATTGATACCATTTGTTCTGCGACGATTCGGGATTAAACGGGTAATGTTAATTGCCATGTTGGCATGGGTACTCCGGTTCGGACTATTCGGACTCGGAAATCCCGGAGACGGAGTATGGATGTTTATTCTCTCCATGATTGTTTACGGTGTCGCTTTCGACTTTTTCAACATATCAGGATCTTTATATGTCGATAAAGAAACCGATATATCGATCCGTTCCAGTGCACAAGGACTGTTTGTCATCATGACTAACGGATTCGGAGCAACAATAGGTACTCTCGGAGCTCAAGCCGTAGTAAATTATTTTGTAGATTTCAACAGCAATATTCCGCAAGTAAGCGAGTGGCAATCTGCTTGGTATGTTTTCGCCTCCTATGCTCTGCTCGTAGCAATTATATTTGCTATCGTATTTAAATATAAGCATAATCCAAAAGAATTTGAATAAAATCTTTTTCTATAAGGATGAATATTTAATAAATTTACCGGCAATATAAATAATTCTTTTATATTGCCGGTATCATTAATATCTTATTCAATATGTATATAACTCCTGCACAAGGACTTACATTAACATCCGTACTACGAGGAATACTCGGAATGTGCGTTCTGCTTTTTATCGCTTGGCTATTAAGCAAGGACCGAAAAAAAATAGACTGGAAAATTGTCGTTACAGGACTTTCTCTTCAGATTTTATTGGCATTCGGGATGCTATATATTCCTGCCCTTCAAATTTTTTTTGAATTTCTTGGAAAAATATTTGTAAAAATTCTCGAATTTACCAGACAAGGGACAGCATTTCTTGCGGGAGGTTTACTCGACACATCCAAAGTCGGATACATTTTTATCTTTCAAGTACTCCCAACACTCATTTTTTTCTCTGCGCTTATCAGTTTGCTTTATTATCTAAACATTATACAGCGAATCGTACAAGGAGTCGGCTGGTGCATCCGTAAAATATTCCGACTGTCCGGATCAGAAGGGCTCACCGTAGCCGGAAATATATTTTTAGGCATGTGCGAAGCTCCTATATTGGTAAAACGGTATCTTCCTTCTATGAATCGATCCGAGATGTTTCTCGTAATGAGTGTCGGGATGGCGACAATATCCGGAGGTGTTATGGCGGCATATATCGGAATGTTGGGAGGTGATGATCCTACCGCACGTCTGCAATTTGCCAAATATCTCATTACAGCTTCTGTTATGACAGCACCGGGAGCTATCGTTTTTTCTAAAATTATAATTCCCCAAACCGAATCGCTTTCTCATATTGAAGCTTCTATTCCCCGAGATAAAGCAGGGAAAAACATATTGGACGCTATTTCAAACGGCGCTATAGAAGGGCTAAAACTTGCCGTAACGGTTGCAGCATTACTCCTCGTATTCATAGCTATGGTTGCTTTACTCAATTATCTGTTGGGAGACCTTATAGGACACTATACAGGATTAAACCAATGGTTATCCGAAATGGCAGGGCATCCTGTTATATTTAATTTTCAGACTCTTATCGGATGGATATTTACCCCCATAGCATGGATCATGGGGGTTTGCAATGCCGACACCGGATATGTGGGAAGCCTATTGGGGACAAAAATCGTATTAAACGAATTTGTCGCCTATGCCGATCTGAACATACTGAAAAATGCAGGAACATTTATTCAAGAAAAATCGATAATTATAACGACATTCGCATTGTGCGGTTTTGCTAACATCAGCTCTATCGGAATGCAAATCGGAGGTATAGGCGTATTAGCGCCCGACCAGCGAAAGACATTAACCCGATACGGATTTTTAGCTATGATATGCGGAACTTTAGCTTCTTGCATGTCTGCCACAATTGTTGGAATGATCATTGGATAATCATAAAAAAATACAACTCATGCACATATTTTATACTCCGGACATCAAATCCGTCAAAGAATTACCTGAAGAAGAATCCCAACATTGTATAAAGGTACTCCGGCTCTCCGAAGGAACTGAAATTATGCTCACAGACGGAAAAGGCACATTTTATAAGGCAATTATCACACTCGCACATCACAAACGATGCGGTGTAAAAATCGTTGAAGAAATTCAAGCGCTAAGCTCCTGTCCCATTAAAATACATATAGCCATTGCCCCTACTAAAAATATGGACAGAATCGAATGGTTTGCCGAAAAGTGTACCGAAATAGGTATAAATGCCATTACCCTGCTCCGCTGCCGTTTTTCGGAACGTAAAGAGGTGAAAACCGAACGGATCGAAAAAATATTGGTATCGGCAATGAAACAATCTATAAAAGCGACATTACCTCAATTGAACGGCATGACGACGTTTAAGGAATTCGTGACTCGTCCTTTTGAGGGGCAAAAATTCATAGCACACTGTTATGAAAAAAGCGACAAGATTTTGTTAAAACAAAGATATATACCGGGAAATAATGCTCTTATACTGATCGGTCCGGAAGGAGATTTCAGCCCGGAAGAGGTAGAACTTGCAATCGAAAACGGATTTTTACCCATATCACTGGGGAACAGCCGTTTACGTACCGAGACAGCCGGAATTGTCGCCTGTCATACAATACATGTCATCAATCAATAATCAAATTTTATTTTCAATAATTTCAAGAATCTGTTCTCTACGAATCACAACCATACCCAAACGATCATTACTTATTCCTCGATTTAGGGAGATTCAGTAAATAGCATAAAATTAGCCAACTAATTCATACACAAAATGT
>NZ_CEVCIF010000065.1:0-9246 GCF_982245605.1 Coprobacter fastidiosus
CCGGTGTGGCCAACCGCAACATGATTTCTCCGAATGTGACTACTTTTTTGCTCATGGTTCAAATATAGTTATAAAATATCAGTGTGCAAATATACACTAAATCTTTGATTTTAAACAATCGATTGCGCAAAAATAAAAACAAACTTTTTAGCTTTATTTTAGACGCTTGTCAACAAATGTGTTACAAATTTCGTGTTCGTTGACGGGATTTGCAGTTGTACTATTCTTTCAGGGAATCGGACAGGTGTTCTTTTATGACATATTTTTTGACCATTTTGAAAAGATTGGAGGCAAAGACAAAGTCATTTAACGCTTTATTATCCGAAGTAAAAATTTCTTCATTATTTCCGACCCATTCTTTGTGTCCTTTGTCTAAAAATACTATATTTTCTCCGATACCCATAACCGAATTCATATCGTGCGTGTTGATGATTGTCGTAATGTTATATTCACGAGTAATATCTCGAACCAATTCGTCAATGAGAATGGAAGTACGAGGATCTAATCCGGAATTAGGCTCGTCACAAAATAAATATTTTGGATTTAGCGCAATCGCTCGGGCGATCGCAACACGTTTTTGCATGCCTCCGCTTATTT
The DNA here is from genome assembly GCF_982245605.1 of Coprobacter fastidiosus. NCBI lineage: Bacteria > Pseudomonadati > Bacteroidota > Bacteroidia > Bacteroidales > Barnesiellaceae > Coprobacter > Coprobacter fastidiosus. The sequence continues at coordinate 598 of NZ_CEVCIF010000065.1, forward strand.
CAGAAGGAAAAAGGTCGTTTGCTCCTTTCAGGTTTACTCTATCCAGACAAAATTCTGCACGCTTTATCCGTTCGGCTAAAGATTTACGAGTAAACATCTTTAGCGGAAACATGACATTTTCTATTACGGTCAGAGAATCGAATAGTGCCGATCCCTGAAACAACATTCCTATTTCGGAGCGTAAGGCTTTAACTTGCGCTCCGGACATTTGTAATAAATCTTTGCCGTCATATAGTATTTGTCCGGATTCTGGATGTAATAATCCGACAATCGATTTCATCAATACGGTTTTCCCTGATCCGCTTTGTCCGATGATCAGATTCGTTTTTCCGGTGTGAAAGGTCGCAGAAATGTCATGCAAGATAGTTTTACCTTCAAACGATTTTGTAACATTTTTAATTTCTATCATTGCAATAATATTTTGGTCAGTAAAACATCGAGTAATAAGATGGTTACGCTGCTTACAACTACAGAGTCGGTACTTGCCTGCCCTACCTCAAGAGCACCGCCTTTTACTTTATAGCCGTAAAAAGATGCTACGCTGCTAATTACAAATCCGAAAAAAAGAGATTTGATGATCGAGTACCAGATATAATATTCATTAAAATATGATTGTAGTCCGTAAACATACCGGGATGTCGGAATAATTGATGTAAAAATACTTACCAGATACCCTCCGAATAATCCGGTAAACATGCTGAATGCTACCAAGATGGGGATAAACGTTACTAATGCCGTGATTTTAGGTAAGATGAGATAATTGGCCGAATTTACCCCCATGATATCCAGTGCGTCTATCTGTTCGGTTACACGCATTGTCCCTATTTCGGATGCGATGTTAGAGCCTATTTTTCCTGCGAGGATAAGGCACATTATAGATGATGAGAATTCGAGCAGGAGGGTATCTCTCGTTATTAAACCTACCGTATAGGGGGGAATCAACGGAGACATAATGTTCAAAGATGTCTGTATGGCTATAACAGCACCGATAAACAGAGAGATCGTTACCACGATAGCAATAGAGTCTATCACGAGTTGATAAACTTCCATTATATATCGTCTGAAAAATTCGCTCCATCGGTCGGGAATCGAGAAAACTTTACCCATTAATAAAATATATTCGCCGAACTTGTTTAGCGATTTTAATATAAACATATTTTTTCGTTTTTAATAGATACCATTTCAGTAAAAAGAGTATTCTTTTTACGACAACAATATGTATATTTTAATGAGAGCCTGTTTAAAATTTCCAATAAAGAAATATAATCAGGTCATCTTTGCATTTTCTTTCGGTCTGTTTTTCCGTTTTTACTCGATAGCCAGCTATCCTCTTCATAAAAACTATAAAACATTCTCAAAAGAAACTCTCAAGCCTGACCCGAGTAAAATTTAATCAGACTCTACAAACTTAGGGAAAAATTTTCAGGCATGGCTGTTTTAAACTTAAAAATTGATATAAAATACCTTTATCTTTCATTTGCATACAGTGTAACAGTTCTTTATAAGAATATTTTAAAAAACGAAAAAAATAAGGAAATGGAAAATTTTCATGAAAAAATAAATGTATATTTGCACATATAAAATGTATTAAAGTCGGCTTGTCATACTCTTACACACCTAAATATGCGATGTGAATCGCTGAGCTCCTAAAAAACGGTTATATTACCGTCTACAACACCAAAGAGATAAAGACGGGCTGGCTTTATTTTTTTATGTTTATAAAATTTAGAACGCCAAATTACCGAAGTTCATGAAAATCTTTACCTTTGCAATAAAAATAATCAGTCGCAAGTAAATCAGATATTAGGAATGTCAGAAAAGTTTATCCCGAATGTTGAGACAGAAAAAAATACGACGGATACCCGTATCGTGTCGGATGACGATTTGATGGTATTGAGAACCGAAAATTTAGTGAAGAAATACGGACAACGTACGGTTGCCAATCATGTCTCTATTAATGTAAAACAAGGTGAGATTGTCGGTTTGTTAGGACCGAACGGAGCTGGAAAGACCACGACTTTTTATATGACTACCGGTTTAGTCACCCCTAATGAAGGGCGTATTTTTCTGAATGATCTTGAGATTACGAAGTTTCCCGTATATAAACGTGCTCAGCATGGAATCGGATATTTAGCGCAGGAGGCTTCGGTGTTTCGTAAAATGTCGGTTGAGGATAATATTTTATCGGTTTTGCAGATGACCGGAAAGAGTAAGGAATTTCAGAAAGAGAAATTAGAAAGTCTGATTGCTGAATTTCGGTTACAAAAGGTAAGGAAAAATTTGGGAGATCAGTTGTCCGGGGGAGAAAGACGACGTACGGAGATTGCTCGTTGTCTGGCTATCAGCCCTAAGTTTATTATGCTTGACGAACCTTTTGCCGGGGTTGACCCAATTGCCGTAGAAGATATTCAGTATATTGTATATAAGCTTAAAGAGAAAAATATCGGAATTTTGATTACCGACCATAATGCTCCTGAGACTTTGAGTATTACCGATCGGGCGTATATGTTGTTTGAGGGTAAGATATTATTTCAAGGAACTTCTGAAGAGCTGGCCGTCGATCCGGTAGTTCGGGAAAAATATCTTGGGCGTAATTTTATTTTTCATCGTAAGAAATTCGATTGATTTTTCGAGGAATATACCGCGGTAGTTTTTTATATCCGTAACGACTTTTTTTGTAGATATTTATATAAGGTATAGCTGCATAAGATAAAAAGTATCAAACTATATATGGCAATATCCCAAGTACCGTTTTCTATAGTACCGAGTTTTTCAAAGTAAGAAAGTTCGTATCCCTGATTTTCTATATAATGGAAAACAACAGTTATGCTGTTATTAAAAAAATGTGCGGTTATCGGTAACCATATATTTCCTGACCATACAAGCAAATATCCGAAAAAAGCTCCGAGCAACATGCGAGGAATAAATCCGAAAAACTGAAAATGTACAGCGCTGAATATTATTGCTCCGATCCATATTGCGGCATGTTTGTTACCTGTTTTTTCCCATAATAGCTTTTGAAGGAGTCCTCTGAACAAGGCCTCTTCCCCTATACCGGTCAGAATGCCGATAACAAAAATCAATAATACCAGAGCTCCTAAAGAATGTACGTTTAGTAGTTGATCGGTAATCAGTTGGGCTGAGGCTTCTTTATTACGCATCCATGTTTCAATAGCCGAAAATTTCTCGGGCAATGACAAAGACTGATTCCAGCTAATGACTAAATTCATGAAGGGTACAAATACGATCATACAGATTATGACACCGATAAGTGCTGTAACAGTCGGTTTTTTATCCATTTTCAAGTAAGAAAACGGACGGGAACTGAATAGTCCGGCTGTAACTACGGCTGTGGAAATAAAAAGAAAAATACATTGGATGGACATGCTTCCTACAAGAATATCCGATTGGGATAAAATGTTACTAAAACCGGTGCTGAATAACCATATCAATATTGCCGATATGATGAGCATTATCAGCATAATACAAAGCGTAATGAATATTTTCGTCCAAAAAGAAGCTGTTCCGTATATATTTGAAAAAGTCATATTTTATGAATGTTAAAAGCTTGCCGATCGGGTTATAATTAAAATAAGAATAAGTAATAGCGTAAATATCAGTTGATTTCGAGCAGTTTTCCCTAAAATCGGATTCAGTTCTGTTCCTTTCTTTTTCGTCATTGCATACCAAGTTTTCAGGTGTATACTTAAATATAGAATAGCGGCGATATAGCCGGTTATATTGGTCGTGAACCAGATAGTTCCGGTAACAGCTAATGCTGCAATTCCATTCAAAAGGTATGCGTATTCTGCGAATTTACGCCCGAATAATACGACGAGTGTTTTTTTATTCGAAGTTTCATCGGTCTCTTTATCCCGATAATTGTTGACCATGAGAATATTGACCGATAATAAACCCATAGCTATGCTGCAAAGAAACACTTGCCGCTCGAAATAAAGCGCCTGGACATAAAAAGAAAGATTGACAGCTATGAGTCCGAAAAAAATGAATACGGCGATATCTCCCAATCCGTGGTAGGATAGGGGATAAGGTCCTGCAGAATAAGCTATTGCAAAAATTGCGATAAATATACCGGCGATGAGCAGTTTCCAACCGCCTATGGGGATAAGCAAACAGCCGGTAACGCAAGCTAAAGCCAATGTCAGTATTGTTGCCAGAAGCATGGATTTGGGAGAGATATCACCGGATGCTACGGCTCGACGCGGTCCTACACGATCAGAATTATCGCTTCCTTTTTTATAGTCGAAGTAATCGTTGCCGAAATTTGAAGCAATTTGAGCCAATAATGCGAATATAAGGCATATTGCAGCTGCATATCCGTTGAATGTATTCTGATACCATGCGTATGCCGAAGCTGCAATTACAGGACTTACCGATGTCGGTAAAGTACGGGGACGGGCAGCCTCTATCCATTTCTTTATCATTGAAACTCTATCTTAAAGTTCTTCTTCGTTTTCCTTTTGTACGATACCGAAACAAGCTTGTATCGCTTTACGTATTGTTGCGGCATCTTCTTTGTCTTCTTTCAAAATCGAAAGCACAAAGCTAAGATATTTTTCTTTATTTGCCAATCCGCATAAATGAGTCACTCGGCTTTGTGGTAGCATCCCTTTTTGATTATATACTCTTAAAATGGCCGGATAATCTTCATTTTCAGCATATCGGATAAACTCCTCGAGAATATTTCTATATATAGAGTCCGTGTCTATATTATCGGTCAACGTTTCTATATGCCGGGTAAACTCTTCGATGGTGTTTAAACGCCGGTCTATCGTGTATTCGATTTCTCTGCGGGTACGGTGACGGGTGTGTAGTAAGGCTTGAGATTCTATATCTTTTTTGAAAAGAGCTATTACGTTCTGTTTTACAGCATGAAATACTTCATCTTCATTCTGTAACATTCTTCTGGCAATTACTCGGATTATAGGTTCGAGCATTAGCAGATTTTCTACTTCAGCAACATCCGGGACATAAATGTTGCGTTCTCTTAAATATTTGATTTCATGCGGTGTACGTCTGTCCCTATCTACAATTCCTTTCGATTCGAGATGGTGAAATCCTTTCATTTCGGCAAAAGCTTTAGTCGTTTCTATGACCTTAGAGCATCCTCCGAGCGGTTTTACCATATATTCCGGGAAAATATACGGGTATAATTTTATATCGATACTGGATGAGTCCGTGCCTTCTATAAAAAGAATAGGTTTCCGGCTTCCTAACAGTTCAAGATAAACTTCTTCTGGAAAAAGTTCTTGATTTTCTATGAGTTCGTAATCCCAAGAGTGTTGATCTGCGTCGTATGATTTTACCCATATTCTTATTCCTCCGGTTCTTGTCGTTGCGAATTCTATATCGTGTGTCAGATATACAAATGTGCAGTCGGGGCGTTCTTGTTCTATATAATCCCATAAAGAACTCATGATCGAGCGATGCAGATGAACTTCCGGATCTTCGATAATCAAAATAGAGTCGGGCGATGCCGATAGTGCCGCTGCGATTAGATAGAATACCACCCTTTCGCCTTGACTCATGCGCAAAGCATTATATGGATTATTACATTTATCCGATATGATTTCCAAACGATCAGGTTTGCGTAATAGCCGACTGTGTGGAAATATTTTTTCCCATATAACTTGAGTTCTGTCGAGTTTTGTAACCGGGATGGCTACTCCGATCTCATTCTTTAACCGTTCTTTATATTCCGTTAGCGTTTTGAACTCTTCATATTGAAGTAGGCAAAACAGTTGCTCGAATTCCGTTTGTGTTTGAGAAGCCGATTTTTCGCTGAAAGCTTCTTTAAACTGTCGGGCAATGGAGTTGGGAGAATCGGGAGAGTCAGGAACGATACAAACCGAGTTCAGTGCGGATATGCGAAATGTCTGTTCAGGATATTCCCGTTCTATTTCTTCTCCGAAACGACTCTTGCCTGCGCCGTTTGCACCGATTATGACTATATTATGAGGGTTCTGTAAAACAATTCTTTCCGATAAATCGTTTTTAGGAGGTAATGTGATTTCCATATACAAACATGTTATCTTTAGAAAAACTTGTATTTCTCAAATGTACGGAATTATCATTTATAAAAGTGCCCGACTGCCATTTTTTTTTTATTTTTGAGGCAGATATAATTTAAAAACGGAATATTATGTTTTCAGGAATTGTAGAAGAAGCAGCTACCGTTGTGGCTCTTAAAAAAGAACAGGGAAATTTGCATTTGACTCTTTCTTGTTCGTTTACTGATGAGTTGAAAATAGATCAGAGCGTGGCGCATAACGGAGTATGTCTTACCGTGGTGAGTATAGAAGAAGGGGCATATACCGTGACAGCGATTCAAGAAACTCTTGACAGAAGCAATCTGGGCTTGTTGAAGGTCGGCGATAAAGTCAATCTCGAACGAAGTATGGTGATGAACGGACGGTTAGACGGGCATATCGTTCAGGGACATGTTGACCAGACAGCTCGTTGCACTGCTGTAGAAGAAGCCGATGGCAGTTGGTATTATACTTTTGTATATGATTTTGACAAAAAGAAAGCTCGCGAAGGATATATGACAGTGGAGAAAGGATCGGTAACGGTAAACGGTGTGAGCCTTACGGTTTGCAATTCTAAAGATGACAGTTTTCAGGTAGCTATAATTCCTTATACTCATGAACATACGAACTTTCATCAGATTACAGTCGGGAGTGTAGTGAACCTTGAGTTTGACATTATCGGTAAGTATATCAGCCGCATGATGAAGTATTCTGATTAAATCTGCATATATGGATTTCCTTTCTCTTGTAAAACAGCGGCAGAGCGATCGGGCTTTTGATCCGGAACGTTCTGTCGAGCCGGAAAAGCTGGAGCGCATTTTAGAGGCGGGACGGCTTGCCCCGTCATCCTGTAATTCGCAACCTTGGCATTTTATCGTAGTCGATGATCCGGAGTTGAAAAATCGTGTAGCAGATGCGACATCGAATCGTATATTGAACATTAACCACTTTACCAAACAAGCTCCGGTACATATTGTTATTGTTGAGGAAAGTGCTAATATTTCTGCTGGTTTGGGAGGTTGGATCAAGCGGAAGCATTTTCCGCATATCGATATTGGAGTAGCCGCAGCACATATTGTTTTGGCTGCGGCTGCCGAAGGATTGGGCAGTTGTATGTTGGGGTGGTTCGACGAAAAAGCCATGCGTAAGGTTTTGGGAATTCCTTCCGGAAAAAGAGTTATACTCGATATTGTAGTAGGATATTCGGTGCAGGAACATCGTGATAAAAAAAGAAAATCGGCAGATACGGTAATATCTGCCAATCACTATTGAATGTGAATGAGAAATAAGAGCGTGTACAATTTTGTACACGTTTTTTTTTACATTACTTTTGTAAGCGAATCAGAAAATTACCATAATGAGCGATCAACGTTATAATCTGCGCGGCGTTTCCGCATCGAAAGAGGATGTTCATAATGCCATAAAAAATATAGACAAGGGAATTTTCCCGAAAGCCTTTTGTAAAATTATTCCTGATATTCTCGGGGGAGATCCGGAGTATTGCAATATCATGCATGCCGACGGGGCGGGGACAAAATCTTCTTTAGCGTATATATATTGGAAAGAAACCGGAGATCTTTCGGTTTGGAAAGGGATTGCCCAAGATGCGCTTATTATGAATATCGATGATCTTTTGTGTGTCGGTGCTACCGATAACATTCTTGTGTCTTCGACCATAGGACGAAATAAATTGTTGATTCCCGGTGAGGTCATTTCTGCCATTATTAACGGTACGGACGAATTGCTTTCGGAATTGCGTGAGTTAGGTGTAAACGCTTATGCTACCGGAGGCGAGACAGCCGATGTAGGGGATTTGGTGCGTACGATTATTGTGGATAGTACGGTGACATGCCGGATGAAGCGGTCGGATGTCATATCGAATCATCGTATACAGGATGGTGACGTTATCGTAGGTATGGCCTCATTCGGACAGGCTACTTATGAAAAAGAATATAATGGAGGCATGGGTAGTAATGGCTTGACTTCTGCCCGTCATGATGTTTTTTCTAAATATTTGGCTGAGAAATATCCCGAAAGTTATGATGCGGCTGTTCCTGAAGAGCTTATCTATTCCGGAGGACTTCGTCTTACAGACGAGATCAAGGGATTGGGGCTTGATGCAGGTAAACTTGTATTGTCGCCTACCCGTACTTATGCACCGGTAATTAAAAAATTATTGGATTATATGAGGCCGGAAATACATGGTATGGTACATTGTTCGGGTGGAGCACAAACTAAGGTAATGCATTTTGTAGAAGGTGTGAAAGTCACGAAAAATAATCTTTTCCCTGTTCCGCCTCTCTTTAAGATGATACAAGAACAGTCGGGAACTGACTGGCAGGAGATGTATAAAGTGTTTAATATGGGACATCGTATGGAAGTGTATGTGACACCAGACCGAGCACAAGAAGTCATAGATATTACCCGCTCATTCGGGATCGATGCCCAGATTATCGGATTTGTCGAAAAAGCTGATAAGAATAGTCTCGTTATCGAATCGGAATTCGGACATTTCGAATATTAGAACTTCTGGAAATGATAAAAAGGGATATTCAGTAAATGTCCCTAAAAAATAAGATGGCATATGAAGATGATAGCG
>NZ_CEVCIF010000066.1:0-8612 GCF_982245605.1 Coprobacter fastidiosus
TAAAAGGGCGGCATGACAAAAAAAAGAAGGCATCCTTTTTAGACACCTTCTTTCTATATTTATAGTGATATTTTTCAGTTCTGATTTTCATTTGAAAGAAGATTACATACATGTGTGATGATGTATGGTTTCCATTTCGCAAGCATTTCATCATAAGTTTCATTTTCTTCGAGTAGAATATTTTGGCACATGTTTTTTGTTGAGAATGGCATTGTCAATAACGAATAAAATGTGAGAAACAGAAAGCGCATGGGTACTGTTTTGAGTTTTCCTTTTTTCATTTCATTTTGTAATCCATTTCTTATAGTATCGAAATAGTGGACAGAGTGCATTTCAGTTATAGTTTTAGAAAAGTAATCGAAATCGCGATGCATCTCTTTCATTATAAATATAGGTAGATTAGGATTGGCTTTAAATACTTCGTAGTAAGCATCTACGACTCTTCCTATACGTTCTCCGATCGGTGTGTCTTGTTGTAATATTATATCCTGAACTTTGGGTATCAAAGATTTTACAATCGATCCGAACACGGCTTGGAACATTTTATCTTTTGTCCGGAAGTAGTAATGCACTCCGGGTCGATTTATTCCTACCTTTGTCGCAATGTCGCTCATGCTGGTCTCCGCAAAACCATTTTCAATAAACAGCTCTTTGGCAGCTTCTATTATTTTTGTTTCCAAATCTTCGCTCTTTTTATTTTCAGTCATGATTATAGTTATTTTTTAAATTATCAATAAAAAGGAGTATTCGGTTTTTTATATTGACATCGCTGACTCCACTATCGAAATCTAAAGATAGAAAATTTATTTCTGGATATAAATCTTTTATTCGTTTTTCCATCCCTTTTGCCACGATATGGTTGGCAATACAGCCAAAAGGTTGTAGGCTTATAACATGTTTTACTCCTTGTTTGGTCATTGAGAGAATCTCTCCGGGCAGTAGCCATCCTTCTCCGAATTGAGCGCAAAGCGATATCACTTTGCTGGCTTCTTCTGCTTTAGAGAAGATACTTTCGAATGGAGTGAAATAACGGAATTGACGACTGACGGTATTTGCTCGATCTATTTGTTTTTTTACCCTATTGTATATCCAATGAATAACAATATCCGGCAGAATTTTTTTTGAAAGTTTATTGTTTTGATTGACTTTTGTATTTACAAAACTCTGCATAAAAAAGTCTGTCAGGAGAGGAGGAATTACTTCTATACCCTGCTCTGTCAGCCATGATGTAATGTCCTTTTGTGCAAACGGATTGAATTTCAGATAAATTTCTCCTACTATACCTATTTGAGCCGTATCCTTATCTAAGATGATCTTATTGAAAGCTTGAGCTGCAGATGAAAGTAGATTCCAGATTTCATTTACACTGTTTTTTCGGATAGCTTCTATCGCTGCATTCATGTAATGGTCGAGTAGGAGAGCAGCCATTCCTTTTTCTTTTTCGCGAATAACCGATGCATAGTAAAATTTTGCCAGGCAGTCGCTGTATAGTAATGACGTAACAACAATTGGAAGAACTTTTATCCAATTGATTTTGAATCCGGGCTGGTTATTGTTTATACCCGAATTGGCTGTGATCGATATGACCGGGACATCTTTAAATCCGGATTCTGTCAGAGCTTTTTTAATGAGAGAAATGTAATTGGATGCCCTGCATTGTCCCCCGGTTTGTGTAATTGCAACAGCCGTATTTTGAGGGTCGTATTTCCCAGTTTTGAACGCTTTTACTATATCTCCGACAATAAGTGTAGCAGGATAACATACTTCGTTGTTAGCGTATTTTAATCCCCATTCACATGATTGTGAATCACTGACAGGAAGATTATCGACATCATAACCGGCAAGTCCCATGAGCGGAGGTATTAGCGGAGAAATAAAAGGCGTGAAAAAAGGAGCTATGATTTTTCGGTATTTATCTTTTTTTCTGAATATGGGAGTTTGCATAAATGGCAACGTCTCGTTTTCCTGTGTTTTTTGCATTGAGAGCTTTAAACTCTCTATTACCGATCGTACACGTAATTTGAGAGAACCGAGATTGCTCACATCATCGATTTTCAATAGAGTCAGAGTCTTTCCATGACGTCTTAGCAGATTGTGTGTCTCGTCAGTCAAAAAAGCATCCGGTCCGCATCCAAAAGAGGTCATTTGCATGAATTGGATGTGCTTATCCTGTTTTGCCGCCCATTCGGCAGCTTTCAAGATACGGTTGGTATAAGCCCATTGAGAAATGAAGTTTACGTCGTTTATTTCAATGTCGAGGCCTCGTACAATGTCTTCTGTTATTACATTTGCTCCCATTGCGGAGATCATATCCGAGAGCTTATGTTGAATCAGCGGATCGGTATGATACGGTCTGCCCGCAAGAAGAACTGTAAGCTTTTGCGTGTCTTTATTCTGTTCCAATATATCCCTGTTATATTTTGTTATTTCCGCCTCATATTCATTCGATGCGGCTATTGCTTTTTCAAAAGCTTTTTTGATGGTGGAACGGGCTATGCCGAATTGTTCCAGATACGCAGCGCACTGTTTGAAGAGCAATTGCTTGTTCTTAAAGGTTATTGCTGGAGAATCTATCGGAATATTGTCATGTTGTACCCCTTTTATGACTTCGGTATATCCTGACACAATAGGACAATTATAACTGTTTTGTCCCCCGTCGAGTTTCTCATATACAACGAAAGGCATAAAAATACGGTCGACTTTTTTAGTGATTAGATTTTTGATGTGACTATGCACCAGTTTTGCCGGGAAGCAGATATTGTCGGACATAACCTGTTTTGCACTTGCTTCATAGTCGGCAAACGTAGAAGCGTCAGAAAGTATAACATTGATATTGCAGTGTGTAAAAAGCGTATGCCAGAAAGGATATTCCTCATACATATTAAGACAACGGGGCATCCCGATCGTTGTTATGGGAAAATCGATATTGACTTTACGGTCGAAGAGTAGCTCCAGCTTGCGTGTATATGCGTTAATGCCGTGTTCGTTTTTTTGACCCTTATTTGTAAATACCTTTTCACAACGATTCCCGGAGAAATAACGGTTGCCGTTGTTAAAACGGTATACTGTGACTAAACATTGATTTTCACATCCGTGACATTGCTGTGGGTGTGTAGTATAATCAGAACTGCCGATAAATTTTTCAAGAGATATTATATTACCCTGTTTTTGCCGGGCATAAAGGGCACAACCTATAGCTCCCATCAATTCGGGATGATTGCAACGGAATACTTCATGTCCTGTTAGTTTCTCAAAAGCATGCACTACTGAGTCGTTTTTCATGGTACCGCCTTGCACTACAATATGTTTGCCGAGTTCTTCTGTATTTTTTAAACGTAGTACTTTATAAAGGCAGTTTTTAACTACCGAATAGGATAGTCCGGCGGCTATGTCGCTTACCGTGGCTCCTTCACGTAAAGCTTGTTTTACTTTAGAATTCATGAAAACGGTACAGCGAGTGCCGAGATCATAAGGTAATGTTGCTTCACAGGCTTTACGGGAAAATTCATCTATACTATACCCTAATGATTTTGAAAATGTTTCTATGAAAGAGCCGCATCCTGAGGAACAGGCCTCATTTATTTCCATACGGTTTATTACACCGTCGTTGATAAATATCGCTTTCATGTCTTGCCCTCCGATATCGAGAATAAAGGATACTTTGTTTGTAATATGCCGGGCAGCCATGTAATGGGCAATAGTTTCTATAATACCGTAATCGAGAAGAAATGAAGCTTTTAGCAGATCTTCACCGTAGCCCGTTGAACAACTTCCGGTTATGACGATTTCTGCCTCAGCCTCTTTACATTTATCTTGAAACAATCTCAATCCGTTCTGTACCGTAGCGATCGGATTACCGTCATTGTTATGATAATAATGAAAAACTATCTCGCCATCATTATTCAGTGCCACGATTTTTGTCGTTGTAGAGCCCGAGTCTATCCCGAGAGTTACTTCGGTTTTACCACGAGTGAGTGTTGTCTCTTTTATTTCGTGACAAGATATTCTTGATTTCCAAGATTTATAGTCTTCTTCATCTTTAAATATCGGCTCTAACCCTTTGGCGATCGTAACAGTATTATTCAGTCCTTTTTGTATATTTTCAATTAGTGAAGATAATTTGATCGCTTTATTTTTATCTGCAGAAAGGGCAGCTCCTAACGCAGGAATTAGATGGCTGTCTTGAGGTATGACAATGCCGTCATCTGTTATTTTAAGGTAGTCTTTAAATGCTTGTCGCAGTGCCGGTAAAAAAGTAAGAGGTCCGCCACAAAATAAGACTGGTGTTTGTATATCGCATCCATGAGCCAGTGTGACAACGACCTGTACGGCTACGGCATGAAATATAGAAGCGGCAATATCATCTTTGTTCACGTTTTTTGCTATCAGATTTTGTATATCGGTTTTACTGAATACTCCACAACGTGAAGCTATCGGATAAATGTTCTTTGCCCTTATTGCCAGTTGATTCAATTCTTCAGTAGGTATTCCGAGAAGTATCGCCATTTGGTCTATAAAAGCTCCTGTTCCTCCGGCGCAATTACCGTTCATTCTCAAATCTGTCGCTTTGCCTTCGTTAAAGAATACGACTTTAGCATCTTCGCCTCCGATGTCTATCATTGATTTTACATCGGGATGGTCTTTTTGTACGACTTTAGTTGCGGCTATTACTTCTTGTATGAATGGAAATGAACATTTTTCTGATACTCCCATGCCTACCGAACCAGTAATATCAATCGTTACTTCTACATCACCGATTTGAGATTGTAGATTTTTCATAAACGATATAAGCAGATCTTTTACTTTGGCGTTATGCCGTTCGTATGCGGAAAATATGATTTTGTCATACTCGTCAAGTACGACAATCTTGGCTGTTGTAGAGCCTATATCTATACCAACCTTAATCATTTGTGTTTTATATATTATTTTACACTATTGTCAAACGCAAAAGTAAAAACTGGTGTGCTAAGATCCAAGAGCGGTTGAAAATAAATAACTGTTGTTAATATTTTTTTGATAGAATCCGGGATATAGTCGGTTGAAAATCAACGAAAGAAAACACAAAAGTGATCAGATAATACTTTCTTATTGGAAAATTTATAAAGGTCGCATAATACTTATTGTTGAAGTAAAGTAAGATAGCGAAAGAATTAATTTTAGATTTGATAAAAATTGATTTTATAAAGTATTGTAGTGCGTTGTTTTTATTGATTGATACTATTTTGCGATATATATATTATTTATTAAGTTTGTTACCATTTACTTGCATATATAGATAAATTTTGCGAATATTGCATATAGATTGTACATGTAGTAATCGGGTATCAGACTTCTATTTTGTAATTTTGCCGGCAGATCGATTAGGATAATTTAATTCATTTATTTTTTATGAAGATAGAAAATGATAAAATAGATGAGAAATCTTCTTTAGATAGAAGACAGTTTATTAAGAAAACATTATTTTCGATACCTATACTTACTTCTATATCAATAACTTCATTACTTACTTCTTGTGAAAAAGATACAGAAGATTTAAGTTCTGGAGGAGGTGGAGGTCATCTCGGTTGTAATAATTCATGTAGTTCTTCTTGTAGCGGAGATTGTTCTTCTGGTTGTGGAGGAGACTGTTCTAATATTTGTACGGCAACATGCGGCAATAATTGTACGAGTGGATGTATTGATGCGTGTACAGCAACATGTGGTAATACTTGTTCTAATACCGGATTAAAAAGCAGTATAGAACAATTTGGTTGCGGACTTCCTCCCGGATGTAGCAGTTCTTGTAGTTCAGGATGCTCTAACGCTTGTAGTAAAGCTTGTAGTGTGGGTTGTATGGGGGCATGTAGCAGCAGTTGCGGTGGTACTTGCTCGGGGACTTGTAGTACTCAGTGTTCGGGAAGTTGCAAAGGTTCTTCTACTTCCAGCAGCTGTAGTGGATGTTCTGCCACTTGTAGTGGGACATCAAGATCCAGCACATGTTCTACTTGCGGGTCGGGATGTGCGAATAGTTGCATAGCAGGATGTGGTGCTTGTGGAAAAAGTTGCACTACCGGTTGTGATAATACGTGCCGTTCGGGATGCGATACTCAGTGTTCACTTAATTGTGCTTTTTATTAATCAGCATGGTACAGGAAGAAAGCCAACGTGAATGGATAAAAGGTAATGCCCGACATATAACTTTTATCGTAACGGAGAATTGCCAATTGCGCTGTAAGTATTGTTATATAACAGGAAAAAACAGTATTAAGAAAATGTCGTTTGACATTGCTGCTAAATCTGTGGATATGATACTTGATATGCCGCAGTTGGTGTTTGGAAATGAGGGTGTCGTATGGGAATTTATAGGGGGAGAGCCTCTTATGGAAATCGATCTGATCGATCGTATCTGTGATTACATCAAAATTAGAATGTTTGAAATGAATCATCCTTGGTTCAATTCTTATCGAATAAGTATATCGACTAATGGACTGTTATATAGTTCTCCCAAAGTCCAAAAATTTATAGAGAAAAATAGCAAGCATCTGAGTATAGGTATATCTATAGATGGAAATAAGGAGAAACATGACAGTCAGCGGATATTTCCGAACGGTGAAGGTTCTTATGAAGAAGTGTTGAGGAATGTGAAACTTTGGTTGGCGCAATTTCCTGAAGCAACGACAAAAGCTACGATTTCTCATGATGATCTTCCGTATGTCAAAGATAGTGTTTTGCATTTATGGAGTATCGGTATAAAGTATGTGAATATGAATACCATTTTTGAGAATTGTTGGGAAGATGGCGATGATCTTATTTTTGAGAGGCAGTTAACCGAACTTGCGGACGAAATAATAGCAAATAAGTATTATAATAATTTTTATTGTTCTCTATTTGATCGGAGTTTAAGTGAACCGGTAATAAAAGACGGTAACGATTCGAACTGGTGTGGTGCAGGTAAAATGATTGCGGTGGGATGTGATGGCGGTTTTTATCCTTGTATTCGATTTATTGATTATTCTTTAAATAATAAACCCGGATTAAAGATCGGGGATTGTAAAACGGGTATTGATAAAAATCTGTTACGGCCGTTTGAAACATTACGAAAATCGACGCAAAGTAGTATGGAGTGTATGGACTGCGAAGATAGCAATGGATGCGCTTGGTGTCAGGGAGCTAATTATGATTTTGCTGATTCGGACACAATTTTTCAGCGAGCTACTTATATTTGTAAAATGCATAAGGCTCGTGTCCGGGCTAATAAATACTTTTGGAATAAACTGGACAGAATTGAAAATGGAAAATAGTAAGTTGGAATCTGTCGTTATTGTTACAGACGATATTGCTCCGTCTTTTTGTTATTATGATAGCAAAACAAAAATGACCGGATTGATGCCGATTGACGTATTGAAAGATAGTATAAATTTTTGTGAAAGGGGAGGCTATGCGGCAACGGTCTTGTATAGTGCCAGAATATCGGAGGAACATCTAAAACTTTTGGATGGTTTTGCTCATATAAAAGTGCTGGATATAGATACTCTGAAGTTTTGTTTACCAGATCCGGAAAATGATATTATAATTGTCGAATTAGGAAAATTTCAAAATTTAGACACTCTTCAAGGTAAGAAATATAATATTATTTTGAGAATGGACCTTGAAGAAGCTAAGCAGTTGCCAATGCTTATATATCAGTATCACCATTATTTTCGAAGGTTGAATGTTCTTTTTAAAAATGTTGGATCGGCAACGGAATCGGCTTTAAATCAGTTCAGGATAGATATAGAGCCGTTAAAAAATGTTATGTACGATTTGTTAGTATCGGGCAATGCATTTGAGTTTAATATGGTAACCGATAGGATGGTTTTAGATAGCGTAAATTCTTGTGATGCGGGGATAAAACATCTAACGATAGCTCCGAATGGTTGTTTTTATGTTTGTCCGGCATTTTATTATGAAGATGAGGATCATGCAGTCGGTTCTTTAAATACAGGTATCAATATACCTAATAGTCATTTATTGACAATACAATATTCTGCTTTGTGCCGTATTTGTGACTCATATCAATGTAGAAGATGTGTATTTTTGAATAAGAAGATGACACATGAAGTCAATACTCCTTCTCATCAACAATGTGTATTGAGCCATCATGAACGGAATTTGTCTGGTATTTTATTGCAGAAGCTGCAAAGCAAGCATTTTTTCAGTCATATAAAAAATATACCGCCACTATATTATTTAGACCCGTTAGATTATTATCAAGATATAGTAAAATGAATAATGTAATAAAAAGATAGAAAATGGAAAGAAAGTTAATAGGTTCTGTGTCGGAGCAAGAAAGAGATGAGATTAGAACATTATTTGAAAGAAAAAATGGTCTTAATGAGTTATTTAAAGTTCTTGATGCGGAAAATGAGGCATTATATAATAAGTTGGTAGCAGATATGAGTATAACGGCAACCAAGTTTCAATCATGGTGGGATGAGAAAGCTCAGAAGTATCAATGGGACTCTTTGCCGGATCATAGGTGGGAAATAGATTTTGATACTTGTGAAATTTTCTTGGTTAAACGTTAGTCTTTGTAGGGACATTCAGTAAATAGTATAAAATTAGCCAACTAATTCATACACAAAGTATTGCGA
>NZ_CEVCIF010000067.1:0-8515 GCF_982245605.1 Coprobacter fastidiosus
TAACAAAGGGAAAAAGAGGATGTATCAAATCTTCTCAATTTTGATACACCCTCTTTTCACTATTCTACACCAACAATTATTTAGCAAATATTCAGTTTTTCTTATGTTAAATATACAACAAGTATACTCAATTATAAAAATTAGCTTTTCCTTTGCATATTAGAATAGTTTATAAGTTTAAAATAATCATGATTATGAAACTCCCAAAACACGCTCTATCCTTACTATTAGCAATTCCTCTTATAATTTCAACAGCCTGTGGAGATGATGATTTTTCTGGCGGAGGTGGTGGTAAAAAGAAAACGGACAGAAATGACCCGACAAAATTCTGGGTAATATTCTCTAAATTCGAACATAAAGACAATGCTATCCAAATGACTGTAAAAGTCAATAATCCTGACAATCTGACAATTCTCAAAGGAGGATATGAATGTAGTTTCGTTCAAGATTTCAGTGATTGGGCACGTTCAGAAAAAGACCTGGATGAAAATAATTGTGCAGATTTTAAATTAACTGTTTCCCACATGAAAAAGCAATACTTCCGGCCTTATGTTACGGGACCGACTATTGGCAGAGTATATGGAAAAGTATGGACTTATGACGGTATGAGTTGGGAAATAACCCCGCCAAGCGATAATGATAGTGGCACAAGCGGAGAAGGAGGCGGTAATACTCCTTCAACTTCAACACCGGATAATGTAAATTATTTCAATGTATCTGTACAACCGATACAACAATTACTCAATTCTACTTATATGGGAAACAATAAATGGAGACTACTTGTACGCACGTTTTCACAAGTAACTTATTCTTGGGCTTGCGATGATCCGGATGCCGCAGGGATTGTAGTCGTGATAAATAATCCGAAAAATCCTATCGATGGAGTAAAATATTCCGGTAGTGACGCATCGTTTTTTAATAGTAACGGAACAAATGTCATAAAACAATGGCCTCGTACCGGAGGATATTATAATTTTTACGTACGAACATATACTTCAAACTACCATTATGCTCCCCAATGGTACACAAAACAAGTTTTTATCGAAGGTAGCAAAGACAGTTATATCACCAGTAATAAACCCGGATTATAAACTTTTATGCTTATCTAGTAAACTGTAAACAATAGATACGGGCAGTTTTTATTTTATAAGTTAAAACTGCCCGTTTTATAATTTTAATTTCACAATATCAATACTACCCAATCACCCCACCTAATAATATATTAACCTCTATTCTTTATAAATAGCCTTCCATATCTGCTGAAAACAAAAAAATAGAAAAGGAATTACCTCCTACCCAAAAGTAGAAAATAGCAACTAAAATTCAGGAATAATTATATAAATAGCTCCAAAAAAACCTTCGTTTGATCGGACAAATATACAATTTATTCACATCAAACAAACTATTATTTAAATATATTATAAAACAATTCTTTATAATATGTGATCTCAACATATTCCATTATGAAAAACTCCTATGGATTTGTCCAATTAAACGAACATTTAATTAGACAAACTTATAATTCATACATTCAAAGCATAGGTGTTGTTATAAAAATTTCATCAAAAAAGATGAGTAGGAGCTTGAATGGGTGTGTATAGGTGTATCAAAATTTGATACACCTATTTCATTTCAATATAGAATCAACTAATCAAAAATACCTTCTATAGCTTCAGCAGGCTCTGATGAAAATTCCTCTTCAGAATATGGTCCGGTCGTACACGGATCTTTATATTGTTCAGGTATTACAAAATCTTCCGTTTCAGAATATCCCAAAGATTTATCGCCATAAACTTTTTTCATAAAGATACCATAGATAGGCAATGCCATCGTTGCTCCCTGACCGTTTGCCATACCATCAAAATGGATAGAACGCTCCTCTCCTCCAACCCATACACCGGCAGCCAAACTCGGTGTAAATCCCATAAACCAACCATCCGAGTTATTATTGGTAGTCCCGGTTTTTCCTCCCATCGGGGCTGTTATTTTATGACGATACCGAATGCGCCCTCCTGTACCATGATCTATAACATCTCTAAGCATCGGAAGTATTTTATAATATGCAGCCTCACTGAATACTTCGGTTACTTTCGGAGTAAACTCGGCAATTACATTTCCAAAATTATCCTCTATTCGGGTAACATATAACGGATCAACTCGAATACCTTTATTCGAAAAGGCTGTATAAGCTGTCACCATCTCTTCAACAGAGACTTCTGCCGGTCCTAAACAAAGAGAAATAACCGGATCGATATAATTGCGAATACCGAACGAATGCATCAAACGCACTAAAGAACTTGGAGATAACCGTTCCATTAAATAAGCTGAAATCCAGTTATTAGAATTAGCCAATCCCCAACGTAAAGTCACATTCTCTCCAATCCGGGCCTTGGAAGAGTTTCTCGGAGACCAAACCTTTCCTGTAGCCGGATCAAGAATATGAGGTTGTACATTCGGAGCTTCGTCACATGGGCTGAAACCTTCTTCCATAGCCAACGTATATAAAAACGGTTTTATGGTAGAACCTACTTGACGCCTACCATCTGAAACCATGTCATACTGGAAATTGCGAAAATCAATTCCTCCGACGTATGCTTTCACATGCCCTGTTTTAGAATCCATTACCATAAAGCCAGTACGGAGAAACGATTTATTATATCGAATAGAATCCATAGGAGTCATAACCGTATCGATCATTCCATGCCAAGAAAAAACTTGCATATCCACAGGTGTATCGAAAGCTTTCCTGATTTCCTTTTCAGATGCACCCGCTTCCGACATATATCTGTACCGATCACTCTGTTTCATCGCCTTATTAAGAATAGTTTCGATATCCGATTTAGATAAATTCCTTGCAAACGGAGCGTAACTGCGCCCCTTCTTCTCATTAAAGAATTTAGGCTGCAGAAAACCTCCGATATGCTCTTCAACAGCCTCTTCTGCATATTTTTGCATCCGAGAATCTAATGACGTATATATTTTCAACCCATCTGTATAGATATTATATTTTGAACCGTCTGCTTTCCGATTTTTTTCACACCATCCGAAAAGAGGATTTGTTTCCCAAGCGATAGAATCATCGACAAATTTTTGTCCCTGCCATCCTCTGTAATCTCTTCGATCCGGTTTTTTGGCAGTCATCATCAAACGCAAATGTTCCCTAAAATAAGGAGCTAACCCTTCTTTATGATCTACACGGTTAAAGTAGAGCTTCAACGGAAGAGCTTGCAATGAATCTCTCTCCTCCCGAGTAATATAATCCGATTTATACATTTGTTCTAAAACCGTATTACGACGACCTCTCGTTCTTTCGGGTTGACGAACAGGATTAAAATACGATGGATTTTTGCACATTCCGATCAATGTAGCCGCTTGTTCTATCGATAGTTTATCGGGAGTCGTATTAAAATAAATTTGTGCTGCCGACTGTATTCCAACGGCATTATAGAGAAAATCAAATTTATTTAAGTACATATTTACAATTTCCTCTTTTGTATAAAAACGTTCTAACTGAACGGCAATTACCCATTCTATCGGCTTTTGAAAAAGCCGTTCCATTACATTTTCGGCACTTGGAGAAAACAACTGCTTGGCTAACTGCTGAGAAATTGTACTCCCCCCCCCTGCACTTTTTTGAAAAAACAAACCTCTTTTTATCACTGCCCTCGCCAAGGCTTTCACATCGATTCCCGAGTGATCTTCAAAACGGGCGTCTTCGGTCGCAATAAGGGCATTAACCAGATAAGGAGAAATTTCATTATATCCCACATACACCCGGTTTCCTTTACTCTGATAATATCGCCCGATCACTTCCATATCAGAAGAATATATCTCGGAGGCGAATTTATCTTTCGGATTTTGCAACTCTTCGATCGGAGGCATATAACCGATAAACCCTTTTGCTATAAAAAAGAATAAGAGGGTTATCGAAACAATTCCTACACAAAAAAATATCCAAAGACATTTAATTATAATTCTGGAAATAGATCCGGATTTTTTCTTAGGCAGTTCTGGCATTTCAAATTTTGTTTTGAAACATATTCGTTTAGCAATATCTCAAATTATATCCGTACGGTTTCCGGATATACAAATTATGAATTCTCATATTTTTCGTCAAAGGTAATATAAATATTTCATTTATAAATTGATTGAAATACAGAACAAGAAAATTTAAGCAGAAAAGCTTTGATATAGACTTTTTTTACTATTTTTGTAGTGTAGATGAAACAAAATACAAAGAAATATAAACATTTCGATTTCATACACTTACAGAAGTGTAGAGAATATAAACACTCGATCAGAAATTGTAAATAGACCGATTTGACTCTTCATGCCAAACCGGTCTATTTGTCATATAAATCTATATTCTTAAAACATACCGCAATATGAGAAAAGAGAGTTTAGTATCTATCACCGACTACTCTAAGGAAGAAATTCTGGATCTGCTGGAGCAAGCAAGAAAATTTGAAGAAAACCCAAACAGAAAAGTATTGGAAGGAAAAGTGATTGCAACCCTATTTTTTGAACCATCTACACGTACCCGACTTAGTTTCGAAACGGCAGTAAACCGATTGGGAGGGAGAATTATCGGTTTTTCCGATGCATCTACTACGAGTTCGACCAAGGGCGAAACCCTTAAAGATACGATAATGATGGTTAGTAATTATGTAGATCTCATCATTATGCGTCATTATTTAGACGGAGCCGCTCGATATGCATCTGAGGTTTCTTCAATTCCTATTATAAATGCTGGAGACGGAGCTAATCAGCATCCGTCGCAAACAATGCTCGATCTTTACTCTATATATAAGACTCAAGGGACATTAGAGAATCTAAACATTACAATGGTGGGAGATCTAAAATACGGAAGAACCGTACACTCTTTACTTATGGCAATGTCACACTTCAAACCTACGTTTCACTTCGTAGCCCCTGAGGAACTGAAAATGCCGGAAGAATATAAAATATATTGCGATAAATTAGGAATACCTTATCAAGAGCACCAAGATTTCACAGAAGAAGTCATCAATCAAGCGGATATATTATATATGACCCGTGTGCAACGAGAACGTTTTACCGATCTCATGGAATATGAAAAAGTAAAAAATGTATATACACTACATAATCAAATGTTGGAAAACAGCAAACCGAACTTACGGATACTGCACCCGCTTCCCCGCGTAAACGAAATCGCATACGACGTAGATGATAATCCGAAAGCCTATTATTTCGAGCAAGCTAAAAACGGATTATATGCCCGTCAAGCTATTATATGCAAAGTATTAGGTATCGAAATTTAACATTTAAGAAAAGAAAATAGAATCATGGCTATACATAAAAAAGAGCTCGAAGTAGCTGCATTGGAAAACGGAACGGTTATCGATCATATTCCTTCAAACCAACTGTTCAAAGTCGTTTCACTCCTCGGATTAGAACATCTAAACAAAAGCATTACTATCGGAAATAATCTGATAAGTAAAAAAATAGGACATAAAGGTATCATCAAAATCGCCGATACATTCTTCAAAGAAGAAGAGATCAATAAAATCGCATTAATAGCTCCGAATGCAAAGATCAATATCATCAGAGACTATCAGGTAACCGAAAAAAGAGTCGTTACCCTACCTGATGAATTAACAGGCATTATCCGTTGCAATAACCCTAAATGCATCACCAACAACGAACCGATGAATACGGTCTTTCGTGTCATTAATAAAGAAACCGTTGAAGTAAAATGCAAATATTGCGAACGGGCTATTTCTCAAAAAGATATAGAAATTCGTTAATGGCAAACAGGAAAAAACAGAATTGGAAACCGGGTACGATGATTTATCCGTTACCTGCGGTATTGGTCAGTTGCGGGAACCGTCCGGAACAGTATAATTTATTTACCGTAAGCTGGGTAGGAACTATCTGCACCAATCCGCCAATGTGTTATATATCCGTACGTCCCGAACGACATTCATACTCTATTTTAAAGGAGAACAAGGAATTTGTCATTAATCTGACAACAGAAAATATGGCAAGAGCAACCGACTGGTGCGGTATTCGATCTGGAAAAGATTATAATAAATTTGCAGAAAGCGAGCTGACTCCCGTTCCTTCAGAAAAAATAGCTGCTCCCTATATTGAAGAATCGCCTTTATGCATAGAATGTAAAGTTAAGGAAATCGTGAACTTAGGTTCTCATGATATGTTTATATCAGAGGTTGTCAACGTTATTGCCGACGAGCAATTCATTAATCCCGAAAACGGAGCTTTCGATCTCGAAAAAGCTCGATTATTGGTTTATTCGCACGGTCATTATTACGGGATCGGCAAAGAAATAGGTAAGTTCGGTTGGTCGGTACAAAAAAAGAAAAAGAAGAAATGAGACTGTACATTCTATTTTTATTCTGTACATATTTATTTTTTACCGGTACGGTATCGGCACAGTCCGGTATGTCCCCAAAAAAATTATTCAATTGGGGAGTCCGTATCGGAGTAAACGCCCCTTTCGTCGATATGCGAAAAAGTCAAATCAACGGTATAAAAATAGAAGAACCGTCAACAAATTCAAAAATGGGGATTCTCATATCCCTGTTTGCCCGAACCAATTTCAATAAACATTATCTTCAACTCGAAGCAGAAACGCATTATATGCGTTATCGGATGAGTCCGAGACCCGAATCGGTCATTACCGACGGATCTATCGGGTACATGGAAGGAATAACGGTCGGTAATAGAATTTATTCTTTAGACATACCTTTATTATACGGATATAACTTCATCAAACAAGGTCCGTACGAGTTGTCTTTTTTTGCCGGTCCAAAACTTAAATATCTATATAAGAAAAAGAGCGAACTCTCCGCACCGGAAACGTATGAATTTGTCATGGATGAACACATCCGTCCGTTAACTGCAAATTTCGTTTTGGGACTTGGAACATCCATCTCTCGCTTTTTTATCGATTTTCGCTATGAATTCGGAATTACAAACCTCACACATCCTACGACATACATCCTCTACAAAGACGGAATAAATATATCAGAAGGAAACATTTATTTAAAAAGAGGTATTAATCTTCTCAGTTTTTCGATCGGTATTATTTTATAAGAACAACGAAAAAAGGTATCTTTGCACAACGAAAACATAAACACCATCTTATATAAAGCACAACAATGAAAAGAGACAATGCTATTTTCGACATTATCGAACAAGAACATCAAAGACAACTGAAGGGAATAGAACTCATCGCTTCAGAGAACTTTGTAAGTGATCAAGTAATGCAAGCTATGGGATCTTGCCTAACCAACAAATATGCAGAAGGATATCCCGGAAAGAGATATTACGGCGGATGCGAGGTGATAGACCAAAGCGAACAAATCGCAATAGACAGAATCAAAGAAATTTTCGGAGCAGAATGGGCTAATGTGCAACCGCATTCCGGAGCACAGGCCAATATGGCTGTTTTCATGGCAGTGTTAAATCCCGGAGATAAGTTCCTCGGGTTAAATTTATCTCACGGAGGGCATTTATCTCATGGTTCACCTGTTAACTTTTCAGGGCTGATGTTCCAGCCACTGGAATATGGTGTAAAAGAAGATACCGGATATGTAGATTACGATATGATGGAAGAAGTCGCCCTTCGTGAACGTCCGAAATTAATCATCGGTGGAGCTTCGGCTTATTCTCGCGAATGGGATTATGCTCGCATGCGTAAAATCGCAGATGAAATAGGAGCTATTTTCATGATAGATATGGCTCATCCTGCAGGACTTATTGCTGCCGGATTATTAGATAATCCGTTGAAATATGCACATATAGTAACCTCCACGACTCATAAAACCTTGCGTGGACCTCGTGGCGGAATTATTTTATTAGGAAAAGATTTTGACAATCCTTGGGGAAAAACAACTCCTAAAGGAGAAATCAAGAAAATGTCAGCGCTTCTCGATTCTGCAGTATTCCCCGGAGTGCAGGGTGGACCGTTAGAACACGTTATTGCAGCTAAAGCCGTTTCATTCGGAGAAGCATTGCAACCAGAATATAAAGTTTATCAGACGCAAGTCAAGAAAAATGCCGCAGTTATGGCACAAGCGTTTATGGATAAGGGATACAAGATTATTTCAAACGGAACGGATAATCATTGTATGCTGATCGATCTCCGTACAAAATTCCCTGAACTTACCGGTAAAGTTGCCGAGAAAGTTCTGGTCGAAGCAGATATTACCGTAAATAAAAATATGGTTCCTTTCGACAGCCGTTCACCATTCCAGACATCCGGTATTCGTATAGGAACTCCGGCGATTACGACACGAGGAGCAAAAGAAGATCTCATGCTCGAAATCGTTGAAATGATAGATACTGTTTTAGCTCATCCTGAAGATGGAAACATTATTAAAGCCGTTCGTGAAAAAGTGAACCAAACAATGAAATCATATCCCATCTTCGCTTATTAATTCCTTAATTAATAAAAATGCAAAAGGGGCTGTCCAAAAAGTCGGATAGCCCCTTTTGCTATTGTTTATTTCGG
>NZ_CEVCIF010000068.1:0-8471 GCF_982245605.1 Coprobacter fastidiosus
AAATCGCAAAAAAACTGTCGTGTCATGAGAGGATAAAAGAGTTGCGGAAATGAGGTTTTATAAAAATATATCAATGTTCCTCAAAAGCGATGACACACCATTGCATTATCAGAGTTCCTTCTTTCAGAAAAACACAAGCATAAATATTTTTTCATTTTTAACAATTAAGTATTCCTTAAGATCGTACCTTTGCACTCCCGTGTGCTTGATAAACCACGTAAAAAACAAGATGTATGAAAAAAACAGTCAGCCTCCCCTTTATGGTGTTGAGCATACTTTTCTGTGTATGCCTCATCATTTCCAACATTCTGGAAGTGAAAATGATCTCTTTAGGTCCTGTCACGGCAACTGCCGGACTTATCGTATTTCCTATCTCGTATATTATAAATGATTGTATTGCCGAAGTATGGGGTTATAAAAAAGCCCGGTTGATCATTTGGGCAGGATTTGCCATGAACTTTCTCGCCGTAGCGCTTATACAGCTGGCAATACTCTTGCCTCCGGCTTCGTTCTGGAACGGACAAGAAGCCTTTTCTTTGGTATTTGCCGCAACTCCTCGTATCGCTGTAGCCAGTTTGATCGCATTTTTGGCCGGATCGTTTTTAAATGCTTACGTCATGAGCAAAATGAAAGTAGCCAGCAAAGGTAAAAGATTTTCGCTTCGGGCAATGGTATCGACACTGGTAGGAGAAAGCGCCGACTCTTTGATCTTTTTTCCTGTGGCTTTCGCCGGAGTCGTACCGTTTAACGAGCTGCTGATACTCATTGTAACTCAAGCAATTCTGAAATCGGCCTACGAAGCTATTATTTTACCGGTTACCATACGAGTGGTAAAGCTAATCAAACGAATTGACGGAAGCGATGTATATGACACCGACATTTCTTATAATATACTAAAAATAAAAGAAGTATAATATTTATATATGGAAGAAACGACACTAAGCCTATTAGGAAAAAAGACAGAATATCCCCAAGATTATGCTCCTGAAGTATTGGAAGCATTCAATAATAAACACCCGGAGATGGATTATTGGGTACGTTTCAACTGTCCTGAATTTACAAGTCTTTGTCCTATTACAGGACAACCGGATTTTGCAACTATACAGATCGATTATATTCCGGATATAAAAATGGTAGAGAGCAAAAGTCTGAAGCTTTACCTATTCAGTTTTCGCAATCATGGAGGATTTCATGAAGATTGCGTCAACTTGATTATGAAAGATCTCATCAAACTTATGAATCCCAAATACATCGAAGTTACCGGTTTTTTTACACCGAGAGGCGGGATCAGCATATACCCATATTGCAATTACGGACGTCCCGGTACTGAATATGCCGAAATGGCAAAAGACAGAATGAGAACCCATCGATAAAGCTGTTATAATGCCAAAAGTAGCCGTTATCCTGACATTTATCGGAAACGGCTACCTTTTTTAAATTTTATTCAAGTCTGCTTTGAGGATTCCTTTATGGGAAATTTTAATCAGGTTACTCTACAATCTAATTTTTCACAGGTCGTACCGACCGTCCGTAATAGCTGGCATTTCCCGCCCAACGAATCCGAGTCGGTTGCAACTCTAAATAATAGGCATAATCATTATCTCCGGCACTACGATACTGAGATGTCCAGTAATAGCCGACTTCTCCGCCTTTAGAAATCGTCGATCCCGGATAGATACGATACCCCGTTGCCGGAAGGAAAAGCCCGCCGACCAATTCTTCATCGGTAATCTGACGTGCTGAAGTATTCTCTACACGACCGCTTTTCATCGGAGGAGTAAACAAATATCCATATACATTTTTACCATCCTCTGTCGTATAATATCCATATTGATATGAAGCTTCATTATACAATTTCTGCAACTCCGCTTGTGTCGGCAGTCTCCATGCCCCTTGTGTTGCCCAATAAGCAATATCTCCGTATAATGCGGCAGCAAAATCAGAGGTCTCGGCCGTACATGCCTCATCGGTAAACATTTTACCGCTTATATCCTGCGACACATTTTTTGCACAAACACTGGAACTGGTAGTCAAAGCATTTGCACCGCATACTCCCCAATTGAAATGATCCATTTGCGAAGAACTTTGTGAAATAGACGACCCGGTATTACCATCGACATAATTAAAGTATTCCCACTGATGATCGGCAATCTTCCAATCTTCACCTAAATGCTGAAGGTTACCTCTTGCCCATTTTATTCCGCAAACACTGACATAGTCATTATATTCCGAATTTACATCATCATAAAGCATTCCGTCTTTATCATCATCGTCATCAGAAGAACATGCGGCAAATCCGAACGCCATCACAGACATCGCCGCCATAATCAATAAATTTTTCAAGTTCATATCTTTTTATTTAAGTAATCAGTTACAGACATAAACATATAAATTTCAAAAAGAAACATATATAATATCGACAAAGGTAAGCAGGTTGTTAACGTTTTCAAAATCCATGTACTGAAAAAGAGATTTTTAATGTTCATTTTTAACATTTCATCTTCAAAAGACAAACTATCGCGATAACCGGGCCATATATAAAAGTCCTGCCGGTAAGAATTCTTACCGACAGGACTTTTATATGCCTCTAAATTGTTCGTGTAAAATTTATATAGATTCTCAAACTAAACGGCTCTCGTAGATTCCGATGCGATTACCAATTTCACTTCACGATTATCATACGCCCTTTTGTATTGGCAACCCACTGAGGAGCATACAGACACTGTATTGTAGAAATACCGTTATGATAACTTCCGGGACGATCGGCCCACACATCATAACTAACTACATAAGTACCTTTCGGAAGAAAATCGAAATAGAGATTCGTCACCGCATCTTTTGTTTCCTGATAATAGCAAACTCCGTCTTTACATTCGTAACGCGACAACTGATCGACCGGTTCGAAACATGCAGGACGTTGATCTTTTACATGGACAAATTCCAAATCACGATCTGTCCTTATTATCAAACGGATATTGACCTGATCTCCGCTCTTCAGCGTTACTTTATTCAAAGGCTCATACACTTTTTCTTTTCCCGACATTTGTTCCACAAAAAATTGCTTATCGATAGAAAAACCTTTGACCGCCTTATTTCGTATCTGTGTAAAATCGGCAAAATACTGTCGGTATAACGCTCCCCATGAAGGTTGTTTCTGATCGGCCGATACTTCGACATTTGCCAAATCAGGAGTAATCTCCGCTCCCTGACGGACATACCGTTCATATCCGGTGAAACCATCCGTAATCTCCGGTTTTAAAACGGTTTTCCCCCATGTGATTTTTACCGTATTTCTCGATGCTGACAACATATAGTCTCCGGTATTCAATATTGCATTGACAGCATCTATCGTCGAAGGCACAGATCCCCAATTCTGTGTCTGTTTCTGCATAATCAACCAACGTTTCATCTCATTCAACTCAGATTTTGAATTCGGATCTATCTCTGCAAAAGCATTCATTATTGCAGTATGTACCTGTATTGCACTATTTCTGTAAGCATAAGACGACTTATTATTTTGCCAAAACATACCCAGCTCCTCTGTCGTTGTAGAATATTCTCGCAAAGACTCCAATATCTCTTTGGCCTCAGCGGTAAAACCGTAACGATACAATGATACTGCGGCAACAGCTTTTTCGTACAAAGAAAAAGAAACCCACTCCCTCTTTATATACTCGATAATCTCTTTATGAGCGCTCAGCGCTTTCGCCAACGGTATGTCCCGATAGCTGCTTCTCACATATACATAAAGAAGCTTGCCATATTTAGATACCACACCCGACTTATTAGCTTTCCTCCTTTCCTGATCCAAAATAATGCAACTATCCAAATAATTGATCGCCCGCATCTGCATATATTTAGAAACCTCGTCATATTGTATTCCGCCTAATTTCGTCAAGCGAGACAAACCTTCTAAAGTATTAACCGTCATCAGGAAACTAACCGGCATTTTTTTCATCCAACCCCAGCCGCCTTCGGGCTTCTGCAAGTCACGAAGCAATTCCAATGCTTTATTTTGCAACTGCTCAGCACGGGAAACATCCAACAAACCGGAAAGTGATTGTAATCGTTCCGTTTCATTTTGTGCATCCAACGCCCAAGGCGTCTCTGAAATCAATACAGATTTTAACTCTTCATTTTTCTCCAAAGGAGATGCTAAAGATGAACCGGTCTCATTTTTAACTTTCCAAGTCTGTAATGCCGAAACGATCTCAGGATTATTGCGAGCTAAAACCGAAGCGACCGTATTGCCATATAAAGCGGACGTAATATTAATAACGTCGGTACCCGAAACTTCATTTAATTGAGGAAGAGCCTGCACTACATACCAAAGAGGATTAGCCGTATACTCCAATACCATACGATAATTTTCCTCTGCATCATCAGAAAGCCCTTGCATCCGTATGTTTTTTATTTCCTTCCCGCCTTTCAACACAAAAGGTTCAGCCTCCGTCACCAACGTCCGCGACGGCAATATCGGAATTATATGCTGTTCTCCATCGCTTACTCCGGGAGTCACCGCGTTTACACGGATACCCAACACATCCAACCCCTCAGGAACTGTAAAATCCACACTCTCCAATTTTGATTTTCCGGCTTCAAGAATAAACTCCTGCTTTTTCTGTTCCAATACTTTGTCAGTATATGGATCGAACAACTCGAATGTAAAACTGCCGCTCATCAAACGATCTGATATATTCTGCATTAATGTAGCAATCGAAACCTCATCTCCTCTACGCACAAAACGAGGTATGTTCGGGGCTACCATCAACTGTTTTTGAGAGATCACATTATTTTTATACGAACCATATTTCAGATCTTTCGTATAAGCCAACGCCTGAAATTGCCATTCGGTATTGCTTTCGGGAATCGTAAATTTAACAGACACTTCTCCCTGCTCATTTGTCGTCAATTGAGGATAAAAAAATGCCGTTTCATTGAAATTCCGCCGATATTGCACAGGTGTTTGCTCTAAATTTCCAGAACCGGCCGCATCCTCCGGGACAGCAGGAGCTGCTACATCTTCAACAGACATATAGGGCAGACTTTTTGCCATTGTATTCATCTGTGTCGCAAAAGTCAAAGAGGTCATTCTTCTGTAAATAGTTGAATAAACAAACCTTCCGAAATAAAGCGGAAAACAAGAAGTGCTTATCTGCTCGGATTTCCAGATATTCCGCCCGCCTATATCCCGCAAAAACAGGCCATAATCTATCGGATTATATACCGGTCTGAAACTCCAATCATGAGGCATTATCTCATTTAAAGAAGCATCGAACATCTCGGTCATAAAACGTGCCGAAACGGGTTTCCCCGATGCGTCCTTCACTGTAAAGCTCCAAGACTCTTGACTGCCCGGAACTGTTCTGTCCCGGAAAGTAGAAGTCGTTATCGACAATTTCATATCCGGCTTTTTCCGATGTATATTTATCACAGAGTTATAAGAACATCCTTCTTTTATAAAAGATACGAAAAGCTTAAGACGATCGCCATATTCCGGTTTATATAAAACAGGGAATCGGTAATTTTTATCCGATATTTTTACTCTCCGGGAGTCTACCAACCGAAATCCATCATATAAATTATACAAAACGTATGCCTGCTTGATAGAAGTCCCGTATATGACATCGACAGACTCTCCGTCCGAAACTTGATACAAATCTTCAGGTATCCATTCATACGTTTTTATCGGAGGCTTTTTATCTTGCATACTATATAAAGCAAAATCGGCATTTCTGATAACCAATTTTCCATTAGTATCCGTCACCTGAAGTACAAGACGGTATATGCCCGAAGGCAATTTTTTCCAACTTTCCAAAGCAGGAATATTATCCGACACGAAACTCTTTTCTTCTACCTGCATCCGCACTTTCAACGAATCGGCACTTATAATATCATGCTTCGATATAGGATTTTCCAAACCATACATCGAATATAATATATACTTACATTTCACCGAAACCGGCATCCCTGCCATATTCGTTATCCTGAACTTGACCGGATTGGGCGCATTCTTGTCAATCATTTCGGGAACTTCCATCTGCACCGACAACGGACTTTCTCCCACCGTCACCCAATAAGATTGAGATTGCGTTTCACCATTAGCAGATGTTACATTTACATCAATCCTGAATCGATAAAAAGTTCCAGTTTTCAACACATCCTTATCGCTTTTCCGAGCAACAAATCGGAGAGTAAACCCTCCGTCTTCTCCCGTAAACAATTCCCCTTGAGCTATCTGTTCACCCTTATTTCTCCACCAACTGTTCGCAAGACGTTGCACCGTATAAGAAACATCCGCTCCCGAAACAGGAACTCCCGAAAAGCTGATGACTTTGCCGTTAACCGAGACCACCTGCCCTAAAGATACGGCATCCTTTACCGGCTCGAATAAAATACGGAAAGTGGGTCTTTTATATTCCGACACTTGTACAGATAAACTTTCGTTACGACCTTCTACCCTAATCCGGCAATATCCGTTTACCATATCCGAAGGAAGCACGAAAGATCCGGTAAACGAACCGAACGAGTCGCCTTGAACCGTACAACGAGCAATATCTTTACCTTGAGCCGAAAGAACGACTGTATAACGTCCGTCAGGCACGACTGTCCCGACTTTTTCTCCCACCCGATAATCAATTCCGGAAAAATAAAGTGTCTGTCCGGGACGATAAACAGAACGGTCGGTAAAGAGAGAAATCATTTCACGTTCCGTATCCGCATCACCGCTCCAATATCCGTATCTCAAGTTCTGAAGCGGATAATAAACATCATTCTTCATTTCGGGTTTAAAATACATTACCGTATCTTTCTCACCCAAACGAACCAAACCCAAACGATCTGCCTTTACCGTATTCACATAAGAATCCTCAGAATCTGAACGAAACAATTTTACCGGAATCCCGGATAACGGTTTTCCGCTTTTAGAATCAGTCAAGATAACAAGAGTCTCTTTTTCTGTCGGAGCTAAAGTCGCCGCGTAGATGCGGGAAACATAAAAACCGATTTTTCCAAGATCAGCTTTCTCTTCCGAAAAAAATCTCAAGAAATACTCTCCGTTATTCAGTGCCGGAAGAACACATTTCCCGGTGCGATTTGCCAAACTCAACGTATCACTCAAATGCAAAGTATCTGCAAATTGCAGTATGCTGTCATTACCCTCCGTACGATACAACGTCAAATAAAGCTGCTTGATATTCTTATACTCAAAAGAGAGTGTATGCGGTTCTCCCGGATATAAAACCTGACCCATATTCAGATTGAAGCTATACGCCGTCAATTGATCTCGTTCAGATTTAAGACAATCCAAACGGGGATATTCCGGGAAACGGGAAATCAACCGATCAGATAACTTTACCAGATAGGCTTTGGTTTCGGGAGATGTATTCCATATCCGACTATAATAATCCAATAAATCTATCGCTATTTCTACCGAATAGGGACTATCTTTATAAACATTCAGCAGATTCTCTAATTTTTGAGGGTATTCAACCCCGGAGTTGTTATCCTGTAAAAACTTCAACCGTTTCAAATCAGCTATAAGGTAAGAGGGCGATCCCGGATCGGAAAATCTCAACAACAACTGATACACGGCAATTACCTGATGTCTCAACTGATATTTCTCAGGGAAATACGGATAGTTTACAAAATCTGCCGCCGGCATATTCAATTCTTTCAACAAAGGCTCTTCAAGAATAAGAGGAAGCACCGAATTCGACAATAATCCCTCATATATATCTATTGCACGGTACGCCAAAAAGTCGAGCATGGTCGGGGTCAATATTTCCCAATCTTTATCGGTATCCAGAGCTTCCTTATAAATCTGAGTAGAAGTTTTATGTAAAATTTCTGCCGGTTTGACGGAAGACTGCAACAGATCGGATATCTTTCTTACAAAAGCTGCTCTATCCCATTCATCGATCTTCGCAAGATCGGGAGCTACATCTGTCGGAACACCATTCTCCAATACCCCCCGAGTATCCTCATAATAATCAAAGATCATCTGAGCCTCAATAGAGCTGAGCACGGCACGTTGCACCGAATCGGTAGAAGACTCCCTCAAATGCTCGGCAAACCGTATCAACGAAGGAAAACTATCTTGTGAAATCAGTAACTGATAATGCACATATTCGAGCAGATACTTTGCTATCAAAGGATTATTCTCTTCTTGTATCGCATTCTTCAAATTCTCATCAGCTTCAACCAAAGCCGTACGCGGTTTCGCCGTTTTGTCCCGCATAGCAACAGCCTCATTTTTCGTAATCCCCTGAGAGAAAACTGTGCACATCCCCCCGATTACCCATAAAAAAACAAGAATAAACTTTTTCATAATACATTGCCCTCCTAACCTATCTGTCATACTACAAATATAATAACTAAAAGGTAACCGTTAATTAAGAAAAGCCAAAAGATAATTACCTTAATTCCGCAACACTATAATTTAACTTTATAACTTTATTTATAAGTTCCTG
>NZ_CEVCIF010000069.1:0-7726 GCF_982245605.1 Coprobacter fastidiosus
CCATCATCTTCATATGCCATCTTATTTTTTAGGGACATTTACTGAATATCCCTTTTTAAAAGATGTGTGTATTTATATTGTGTTGATTTATAGGTATATTATTGTTGTTTTAAGCAAAAGTGTAAGTATAAATATTTTATTTGTTTTAAAATAATGTCTGAAATGTTTTTTTAATTCGGATTTTATAGTTACTTTTATTAACGGAAAGACATAAAAGTGTAAAACTTCAGAGTGTGGTTCTGGGGTGAAGGTATTGAAACCTCCATTCCAAAAGCACTCAAAGAGTTGATGCTTTTATGTCTTTCTATTTATTCCAGAACCGGGAATGGAGGTTTCTTTTTTGTTCAATGTTAATCTTAAAGCAAATGGAAAACTCCGATCTTGAAAACGAGTTGGTAAAATACCAGCCGGATATGATTAGATATGCCGTGTATCTTACTAATGATTACGAGTATGCATTAGATATCGTGCAAGACGTAAATTATCAGATACTTAAAAATAGAGACAAATTCGAGTCTCGGCAATATTCTCTAAAAATATCTTTTATATTTATAAGAAACCGTTTTATCTCTTTGACGAGAAAGAGCAAAGTTTTATATAAAGAACAAGAAACTCTGTGTAATGTTCAGGTTGAAAACAATACTATTCTCTATGATTATAACTATATTTTAAATTTAATAGACAAAATGGACATTCCTACTCGTGCATTAATAGGGCTGTTGATTCAAGGGAAAAGCTATAAAGAGATAGGGAATATTCTAAATATGAAGGAGGGCACGGTTAAAAGCAGAATCCATAATGTCAGAAAAAAGATTAAAAACTTGTTGCCGGAATATTTTTAATTATAAATTCAAATAATATTTTTCCATCATAATCTTCTCCAATTTTGTAAATCTATAAAATAAAAAATACGGAACTCGTCCTGAATCCCGTATTGCCTTACATAAAATATTTTATGATGCCTTATTTTTAAAAATATTTACTGAATATCTCTTGGTATATCTTTAGATATGAAACTTAACGTACAAATAACATTTCCCTATATTTAGGCAAAGGCCACATCTGATTATCAACCATCAATTCAAGCTTATCGATATGATACCGTATCTCATCTAACATCGGAGCAACAGTGTCATGGTATGCAATAGCTTTTGCCCTTTCCCCTTCGATTTTATTTGCCAACTTACGAGCATTCACCATAGTAGCTACCATTTCTTGTATAGAAAGTGTATGGCGGGCTATTTTACGAATTATTTCCATATCTTTAGAAGACATCGCAGCAGCTTCTTCAGGCGGAAATACTTCTTTAATTTTACAAACCGTATCTAATAATAAAGCTTGATATCTCGTTGCAACAGGCAAAATATGATTCAAAGCCAAGTCTCCCATTACCCGAGCTTCGATCTGTATTTTTTTAGTGTACATTTCCCATTTTACTTCATTGCGAGCAGCCAGCTCTACGGCATTCATCACCCCTACTGCCGAAAACATCTCGACAGAAGCAGGTTTTATATAAGCATCAAAAATAACAGGAGTACTGGTCTCACAATCCAATCCACGAGCAGCAGCTTCCGCCTTCCATTCATCGCTATATCCGTTACCGTCAAAACGAATAGGCTTACTTTCCTTTATATATTTTTTCAATACTCGAATAATCGCCTTCTCTTTACTTTCCCCTGCCTGAATTTTCTTATCAACCTCTTCTTTAAAGAGACGAAGTTGATGGGCAACTGCAGAATTAAGAACGATCATAGCCGCCGCACAATTGGCAGACGAACCGACTGCTCTGAATTCAAAACGATTTCCGGTAAAAGCAAATGGGGATGTTCTGTTTCTATCCGTATTATCCATAAGCAATTCGGGAATCTGAGATATATTGAGTTTCACCCCTGTTTTATCACACAACTCTATTACCGCATCATCCGAACTGTTTTCTAAAGCATCAAGAACATCTGACATCTGCGATCCCAGAAAAATAGAAATTATTGCAGGGGGGGCTTCGTTCGCCCCTAAACGATGCGCATTAGTAGCTGAAGATATACTGGCTTTCAGCAAAGCATTATGTTTATAAACAGCCATGATCACATTTACAAGAAATGTAACGAACTGCAGGTTTCCTTCGGGTGTTTTTGCAGGAGCCAACAACGGTATTCCGGTATCCGTTCCTAAAGACCAGTTATTATGCTTACCCGACCCGTTTACGCCTTTAAATGGCTTTTCGTGCAGTAACACACGGAATCCGTGACGACGAGCAACACGGCGCATAAGTTCCATAATGACCTGATTATGGTCGTTCGCCAAATTACATTCTTCATATATGGGGGCTAACTCGAATTGATTAGGAGCGACCTCATTATGACGAGTTTTCACCGGAATGCCTAATTTCAAACTTTCAATTTCCAATTCTTGCATAAAAGCCGATACACGAGTAGGAATAGCACCAAAATAATGATCTTCAAGCTGCTGATTCTTAGAGCTTTCATGTCCCATAAGCGTTCGTCCTGTCAGCAACAAATCCGGACGGGCAGCATATAATCCCTCATCAACCAAAAAATATTCTTGTTCCCAACCCAAATAAGAATAAACTTTTTTTACTCGCGAATCAAAATAATGACATACCTCCAACGCTGCAGAAGTAACGGCATCAATCGATTTCAACAAAGGAGCTTTGTAATCGAGAGACTCTCCTGTATAAGAAATAAAAATAGTAGGAATACATAACGTATCTCCCACTATGAATGCAGGAGAAGAAGGATCCCATGCACTATATCCGCGGGCCTCGAACGTATTTCGTATTCCACCGTTCGGAAAACTCGAAGCATCTCCTTCTTGCTGAATCAACAGCTTTCCCGAAAACTCCTCGACCATTCCGCCCTTACCGTCGTGTTCTACAAAAGCATCATGTTTTTCTGCCGTACCGTCGGTCAAAGGATGAAACCAATGAGTATAATGCGTCACGCCCATTTCTATTGCCCATTTTTTCATTCCCGCAGCAACAGGATCGGCAATCTCCCGGTTTAAAGGTTTTCCATTATCGATCGCATCGACCAATGCATCGTATGTTTTCCGAGGCAAATATCGAAACATCTTTTCACGATTAAATACATACTTGGCAAAATACTCGGACGGACGTTCTTCCGGGCGTTCCACAGGAACTGCTTTCTTTTTAAAAGCTTCCTCTACAACTCTGAAACGTAAGGATGACATAGAATTTTCTTTTTATTTTTTAGAATAGCTATACAAAGGTAGAAAAAAAACAGAAAGCCCGCTATTATATAAATATATTATACAATAACGGGACTGTTTTATTTTACTGAATGAGTTCGATTATCACAATAAATAAATATGGTGCTTAGCACATTCGGTAATTTGATCTTCAGGCCAAATACTCGCTTGCACCTCCCCGATATGCGCTTTTTGCAACAAAAACATACAAAGACG
Source organism: Coprobacter fastidiosus (assembly GCF_982245605.1). NCBI lineage: Bacteria > Pseudomonadati > Bacteroidota > Bacteroidia > Bacteroidales > Barnesiellaceae > Coprobacter > Coprobacter fastidiosus. Next base: position 3,442 of record NZ_CEVCIF010000069.1, read on the forward strand.
CGATTGCCCGATTCCTCCACCGATGGAAAGCGGTAGTTCCCCTGATAATAAAGCTTTATGAAAATCTAACATCTCTCGTTCGGGACAACCGCAAATTTCCAACTGTCGGCGCAAGGCTATACGATCGACACGAATACCCATAGAGGAAAGTTCGAATGGACATTCTAAAATAGAGTTCCATAAAATAATATCTCCATTCAATCCGTTATATCCATCCGAATTCATGGAAATCCAATCATCATAGTCCGGAGCACGCCCGTCGTGAGGTTCTCCGTTAGAGAGTTTCCCACCTATCCCGATAATAAATATCGCTCCATATTTCCGTGCGGCTTTCGCTTCTCTATCTTTCGGCGACAAAGTCGGATACATCTGCAAAAGCTCTTCGGCATGAATAAAAGTAATCTTGTCCGGCAATATAGGAGTAATATGGGGAAAGTCGGCATATACCTGACTTTCCAGCTCCTTTACAATATTATAGATTTTACGAACGACATCCTTCAGATAATCTAAATTCCGATCTTGCTCGGTAATCGTCTGTTCCCAATCCCACTGATCTACATACAAAGAATGCAAATTGTCCAAATCTTCATCCGAACGGATCGCATTCATATCCGTATAAAGTCCATATCCCGGAGCAATTCCGTAAGCCCCCAACTTTAATCGTTTCCATTTGGCAAGGGAATGTACGACCTCCGCCTTTCTGTCTCCCATACATTTAATTGGAAATGTAACAGCCCTTTCATGCCCATTAAGATCGTCATTGATACCTGTTCCGGCTAATACAAACAAAGGTGCTGTTACCCGACGAAGGTTTAATGATTTAGACAATTTTTCCTGAAAACTGACCTTCAATGTTTTTATCGCCTGTTCGGTGGTTTCGGGAAGCAATTTCAATTTATACTGTTTCGGAATAATCAATGCCATTTTTACCTTGTATTTTTCAATATTATATCAATGATATACAATTTGTTAACCATATCGATCAACTAAAAATATATTTTTCATTCTATTTTTTGCAAAGCCACATAGGTATTTTGCAGGGACAAATATAACACTTTTGCATAGAATAACCCAAAAATATAATCTTTTTGCTACTATATTTTTTAAATCAATAACATTTAGATCCACTTATCCATATCGATAAGCAATAAAATTTCTAAAATATTCGATCAGATAGTTCTTTTTGAGTATGTTTGCACCAAGAACAAAATATGATCAACAATTTTATCGCAATAGATTTTGAAACTGCCAACAAATACAGAAGCAGTGCTTGTTCTATGGGATTAGTAATCGTTAATAACGGACTAATAACAAGAGAATGGGAAACTCTTATAAAACCTCAGCCTTTTTTCTTTTCACACTGGAGTACGGCCATACATGGAATTACCCCCGATAAGGTAATGGATGCTCCGATGTTTGAAGAAGTCTGGAGTCGGATTGATTCGTGGTTTGTCAAATGCGACGCGATTGTCGCACATAATGCACCTTTTGACATGAGCGTTCTGCATGCTTGTCTCGAAAAGGCCCAAATCGCCAGTCATCTTCCGGAAAGTATCTGTACTTATCGATTAGCCCGCAAAAAACTGCCATTTCTCAGAAATCATAAACTCAACACTGTCCGTGAATATTTTCAAATTCCTCTTAACCACCATGATGCATTGAGTGACGCCCGAGCAGCTGCAAAGTTGATGCTTCGTCTCTCCGAAATTTAAACAGGCTTTAAATTTCCAACAACACATTAATCAAAATTACGAAAATCAGGATAAAGTAAATATCGCTTTCTCATCTGCCGGTATTCTTTCAATTCATCAGCCCAGCGCCCTTTTATTTGACTCTCATTTTTTCCGGCAATTATGTCCATTCTGACCTGCGTATTTCCCATCAACATATCAAAAAAACGAGGTCTGGTAAAAAAGGATTTTCCTTGATCTGCAATCCGGTAAAAATCAAGGATATATTTCAATGACAATCCTCCACTCACTTCAATCTCCCGTAAATCGATTCCGAAACAAGTCTTATCTTTCTGTAATGGATTCTTATCAAAGCCGGGAAGCGCACGAGGTGTGAAACTAAATGTTCCGAATTTCTTATCCGGATAGCCCAATACTTGAAAAGGGTAACGAGTACCCCGCCCTACACTAATATCTGTCGCCTCAAAAAAACATAATGACGGATATAATGTGATAGATCGACTATTCGGCAAGTTAGGAGACGGTTTCACAGGAAGAATATAAGAATCTCCATGTTGCCAACCTTTTACAGGGATTACCGTGAGTTTTAAGGAATGAGTATCCCCCCAATTTTCACCCCGAATCATTCCGGCCAATTCCCCGATTGTCAAACCGTGTAGAACCGGAAGCGGCAACATTCCAACAAATGAACGCAAAGAGTCTTGCATGATCGGTCCGTCAATATAATCGTTCGGATTAGGACGATCCAACACGACCATCTCCACTCCTGTTTCAGCACAAGACTGCATTACATAATACATAGTACTTATATAAGTGTAAAAACGAGCACCGACATCTTGAATATCGAATACTATAACATCTATTCCAGACAGCTGTTCCCTTGCCGGCTTTTTATTTTTCCCATAAAGGGATATAATGGGCAAACCCGACTGCTTGTCACGACCGTTCATGACAACTTCTCCGGCATCTGCATTTCCGCGAAAGCCGTGTTCCGGTGCAAAAACAGAGACGACATGAACTCCCCGACTCAATAATGTATCCAAAAGGTGTGTTTGCTTATCCCCCACCAAAGAAGTATGATTAACGACTAATCCGACCCGTTTGGATTTTAACAAAGAAACAATTTTATCAATCTGATCCGCCCCGTTCAATAAAGGAACAGCCTGAATTATACCTAAAGATAAAACCCAAAATATCAATAGTAACGTATGATGTCTCATTTTTTGTTTTTATTCGTAAAGATACAGAAATGCGTTTTCTAATATACATTTTCTAAACAGAATTACCACCATTTATCCTAAAAATCTTATTTTTGTAACTAAAGTTAATCATTTATAGCTATCCTATCATGAAACATGTACTCTTTTTGATTATAGTGCTTTCTTGTAATTGTATCTTACTATCCGGACAAAACAACGTTCCGAAAAATCCGTTCGTACCACAAACACAGCCGGCACGAATCATTACAAACAAAAAGGATACAGTACAAAATACTTTATGCGGGAAATCCGGAAGTCTAAGAAAAACAGATTTTGCCCATGCCATAGACATGTTAGGTTTTGAAAAAAGGCTGAATGACCGTACCGAAACATTCATGCTACAAAACAATACCGAAAATCTGGTTACCCGAGTAAAACTAAAAATCACATATAGAGCTCCCAACGGAAAAATGATCGATTACCGGGAAGTAATGGTCGATGGAGAATTACTGCCCCATACAACTCGGCAATTTGAAATAGAAAGTTTCGACAAGGGCAAACGATATTATTTTCATAAAAGTACCGGAGGAAACAAAAAATTAGAGGGCTACCCTTTCCATATACAATTCTCTCTACTGCGATACGATATTGCCATTACCCAATAAAATTTGAGCTTATATCGTTTTTTTTAACTGCCAATACCGCCGCAAATTCTTTTTGTGGCATGTTCTTTGCACTAGTACTAATAGTATTTTGAATTGATATTTAAACAGTTCAAAGTTTTTTTACTTAATAGTTATATGTTTAATTTAATTTTTAGGAGGTACAATTATGACACCTGCAAAACATTCTCAAAACTGGTTACCCGGTATCTTTAATGATTTTTTCGGAAACGAATGGATCGCAAAATCCAACAGTTCAGCACCTGCTGTAAACATTATCGAAAACGATAAAGAATACGAAGTAGAAATAGCTGCTCCGGGTCTGACTAAAGATGACTTCAGCGTTCGCATAGACGATAATGATCATCTTATAATCACGGTGGAAAATAAAAAAGAAAATGAAGAAAAAGATAAAAAAGGCAAATTCCTAAGAAGGGAATTCTCCTATTCACAATTTCGTCAAACTTTGGTTTTACCGGAAAATATCAATAAGGATGGGATTGAAGCTAAGCAGGAAAATGGCATATTAAGCGTCACAATTCCCAAAAAGGCTCTTCCCGAATCTAAAGAACCGAAACAAATTCCGGTAAAATAAAGCAACAAAATTTATCGGATAAAACAATAAAAAACAAACCGTTCTTCGGAAATGAAAAATTCCGGCAAACGGTTTGTTTTTTTAGGGACATTCAGTAAATAGTATAAAATTAGCCAACTAATTCATACACAAAGAGTT
>NZ_CEVCIF010000070.1:0-6827 GCF_982245605.1 Coprobacter fastidiosus
ACCGAAATAAACAATAGCAAAAGGGGCTATCCGACTTTTTGGACAGCCCCTTTATTTAGGATATGGCTATTCTCGGATTATTTCTTTTCCGATTCCAATTTTTCTTTCAATGCAGCAAGCTCTTCAATATCACCCAAAGTAGTTTTCTCTACATTGCTGTTGATAGCTGCAGTTTCATTTTCTGCTTTGGCTGCTTTCTTAGCAGCTTTCTTGGCTGCAGATTCTTTTTTAGCTTCTGCCTTAGCTTCGTCTTCGAAAATGCGGCTGTGAGACAAAATGATACGTTTAGCATCTTTATTGAATTCGATTACTTTGAAAGGTAATTTTTCTTCCAGTTGAGCTTGAGTACCATCTTCTTTTACCAAATGTTTCGGAGTTGCAAATCCTTCGACACCATAAGGTAATGCGATAACAGCGCCTTTGTCGAGCATTTCGATAATTGTTCCTTCATGAACCGAATCGACAGTAAATACTGTTTCGAATACATCCCAAGGATTTTCTTCGAGTTGTTTGTGACCGAGGCTTAAGCGACGGTTTTCTTTGTCGATTTCCAAAACTTGAACTTCGATTTCTGCACCGATTTGAGTAAATTCTGACGGATGTTTGATTTTCTTAGTCCAAGACAGATCTGAGATATGGATCAGACCGTCAACACCTTCTTCGATTTCAACAAATACACCGAAGTTAGTGAAGTTACGAACTTTAGCCATGTGGCGAGAACCTACGGCATATTTAGCTTCGATATTTTCCCATGGATCTGGTTTCAATTGTTTGATACCTAAAGACATTTTACGTTCTTCACGATCCAAAGTCAAAATAACGGCTTCTACTTCATCTCCTACTTTCATGAAGTCTTGTGCGCTGCGTAAGTGTTGTGACCAAGACATTTCAGAAACATGGATCAAACCTTCGACACCCGGAGCAATTTCGATAAATGCACCATAGTCTGCCATAACCACTACTTTACCCTTTACTTTGTCTCCAACTTTCAGTTCAGAACTCAAAGCATCCCAAGGATGAGGAGTAAGTTGTTTCAGGCCGAGAGCGATGCGTTTCTTTTCATCATCGAAATCAAGGATTACGACATTCAATTTTTGATCGAGTGAAACGACCTCTTCAGGATGGCTGACACGTCCCCAGCTAAGATCTGTGATGTGAATCAAACCGTCTACGCCACCCAAGTCGATGAATACACCGTAAGAAGTGATATTCTTAACAGTTCCTTCAAGTACTTGTCCTTTTTCGAGTTTGGCGATAATATCTTTTTTCTGTTGTTCCAGTTCTGCTTCGATGAGAGCTTTGTGAGAAACAACGACATTTTTGAATTCTTGGTTAATTTTTACCACCTTGAATTCCATAGTTTTGCCCACGAATACATCGTAATCTCGAATCGGTTTAACATCGATTTGAGAACCCGGCAAGAAGGCTTCGATACCGAATACATCAACGATCATACCGCCTTTGGTACGGCATTTGATAAACCCTTTAATGATTTCATCGTTTTCAAGAGCCGAGTTAACACGATCCCAAGAACGGGTAGCACGCGCTTTTTTGTGAGAAAGCACCAATTGGCCTTTTTTATCTTCCTGACTTTCAATATACACTTCGACAGTGTCTCCGACTTTTAAATCAGGGTTGTAACGGAATTCGTTCATCGAAATAACGCCGTCCGATTTGTAACCGATGTTTACGACAACTTCTCTTTTGTTCATAGAGATAACCGTTCCTTCGGTTACTTCTTTGTCTTTTACAGTGTTAAGAGATTGATCATAAGTGTTGATCAATTCTTCACGGCTTTTTTCACCTAACACTTCGCCTTTTTCGTAGGCATCCCAGTCGAAATTTTCAACGGGTGAGTTTTTTAATTCTTGATCCATTTGTTTAAATAATTGATTTTCTTGTTAATAAGTTAGACATTATATGGTCTCAAAATCGGGGCAAAGGTAGTGATTTATTTTGATATACAAAGAGTTCTGAAACCCTTTTTTGATTGTAAATAAAATATTTTCATAAAATTCAAACACTTCTTGATGATATTTTGGGCGGAAAATTTATACAGGATTTTAATTGTGTATTTTTTATCTCTTGTCGAATATATCAATCGAGTTAATGCGGAAATGCTTATTTACTATTCTTTTTTTAATTGATTGGTAGTATATTCTTTCTTGTTAGTATTATTGGAAATTTGTGTAATAGGTATATTTATCATAATGTTTAGATCTCATAATTTGTGTTTTATATATTTATTAACATTTCTGAAGATTGAATGATCGTGTTCTATTTTTAAGATAAAAATTTAATTCTTTAAATAGGAATAGAAAGTATAGTTCTTTGAAATACGTTGTTTTTATCTTTTGAATTTACCGTATAATAGAATAGTGGAATTGCTTATTTAGAATTTATATAAATAGTAAATCTTTTAGGGAAACGTTAACAATGTTTTATATTATAATATTTGTAATCAAAACATCTACATTTGCTTCGATTTTTTAGAAAAATAGGTATTAATCAATAAAAGAAGAGTAATATGAAAGATTTACGACTCACGTTTTTTTTAAGTTTATTATTTTGTTTAGGTAATTTACGACTTTCGGCACAGGAGGCACAATCGCTGCCATTGAATATTACAAGTAATAATCAGCTTTTTTCCCGCTCTGAAAGTGGTACGGCTAAAGCATCTGTCTCGGGAACGAATCAGATTTCTTTTATAAAGGATGGTTCAAAAACGGGAGAGTCTTCGGCTGTTATTTGGATTGGTGATGTTCCCGGACGTTTGAAAATGACTGTGGGTAAAAATGGTTCTGTTTGCACAAGCCATACAAACTCACTGACAGTATATGCCTCGAGCGATAATATTTCTTATCGGCAGTTGGGTAGTTTTAATCATGAAAGCGGTACTGTGGAGTTTGACCAACCATTGAATAAAGATGATCGTTACATACGTTTCTACTATGATGTGACTGCATCGGGTTGGTTTGGATTAAATTACTGTGCTCATGGCTGGATACCGACTATTACGATTACAGAGCCTATATCTTTCCCTTCTTCAGTGGTGACGGATACGATTACTGGAGGTGCATCGTTTACCGGAAAATTTACAGTGAATTACTCCAACCCTTCGGGTGATTTAATATTGATTTCTTCTGATCCGAATATTGTTCTTCAGACCACTCGAATTAATGGAGTTTCTGGGCAAGAAGGTAGTCAAGAAATATCATATATATACAATCCTTCGGTAACTGGAGCAAAACATGCGGATATTACGGTGACAGATGAGGGAAATAATACGTATTCGAAAGTATTGGGATTGGACATTATCACCGTTCTTCCTGAAGCTCCTTCTGTGGAAGCAGCTGATAATATTGATTTGACTTCGTTTCGAGTAGCATGGCAACCGGTAACAAATGCTTCTTCATATTTGTTGACGGTAACGGATGCCGATGGTGATATAGTAGGGGAGTATAATGATTTTGTTGTTACTGAGGCGACATCGGTCGACATTACAGGGTTAGTACCCGGTACATTATATAAATATTCGGTGAAAACAAAAATTGAAGATTTTGTATCTGAGGCTTCTTTGGTAAAAGAAGTAATGACATTGAAACCTGTGATTGCTCCCCTTGTTATAGAGACTTTTGAATCGGTTGCAGGTATATCGTCATTGCAAACCTTAACAGTTGGTGCGACCGATTTGTATGGTGATATTTCAGTGGTTATATCGGGAGATGACGCTGCATTATTTACTTTGGGAGAGGGAGAAGAAACTATTGGTAAGGATGCTGATTCTAAGCAGTTACATATAACTTATACACCGGTGAAGCCGGGAACTCATACGGCTAAGTTAACTTTAGTGTCGGAGTATGCCGAGCCGGTAACAGTGGTGTTGAACGGTACGGCGACATTGCCTGCCCCTACAGGATTGATTACAACGCAAGTTACACCTGACGGTTTTTTCGCTAATTGGGATGCTGTTATGGGTGCTACTGTGTATGAACTTACTGTTGTGACTGTAGAAGGAAAACCTGTTGACGGATATGTTGCTAAAGAAGTGGATGCTGGTACAGTTTGTCAAATAACCGGTTTGAGTCCTGCTACGGCGTATATTTTTAAGATAGTAGCCAAGTATGGAGAGTTTGTTTCGCCGGAAGCTGTTTCGGAAATGATAACAACATCTGTAGTTCCGGTTATTGAGACGCCTGTTATTCCAAAATTTACAACAGAAGTTTCTGTCGTTGCTGAACAGCAAATAACGATTTCAGCTACAGATCTATATGATGATATTACAGTTTCTATAACGGGTGCGGATGCTGATAAGTTCGATACAGATGTGCTAATTTTGGATAAGTCGGGTCTTATGCAAATTACGATAACTTATGAGTCTGAAGAGGTAGGAGAGCATGAGGCGGTTCTTTCGTTGACTTCGGATTATGCCCAGTCGGTGAATGTAGCATTGAACGGGACATCTTCGCTGGCAAAACCTGTTATTGCTGTTGGTGATGTGTGTGAAGGTAAAATTCCAGTAAGTTGGAATGTCGTTGCCGGAGCTGCTGAGTATCACGTAACTTTATATAAAGGAGATGTTCCGGTGGATGGGTATGATGATATTGTGACGGATGAAACGAATTTTACGTTTATGGATTTGACCGGTTCTACTCAATATTTTGTAGTTATAACCGCCACTTCAGGAGATTATTTTACAGCTTCGGAAAAGATTGCTGTAATGACGCTTCCGACCGGATTAAGTACAGCTTCAGCCGAGGTCGTGACCGTATATCCTAATCCGGTTGTTTCAAATATCTGTATTAAGGGTATAGTAGCCAAAGAAGCAAAAATATATTCGGTGAACGGACAACTTCTCATGTCTGTCTTCCCTGTAGATAATAAAATAGATGTTTCGTCTCTTGTTCAAGGTGTATATTCGATTTTGATTAAGTCAGATACAGATATTGTCCGCTTACAATTTATCAAAAAATGATTTTTAATTGATTTTATATGAGTGATGAAATGGACACTGAAAGTTTTTTATCCAACTTTCAGTGTCCATTTCAAAAACAGAAAGCATTCTCAAAAAATATTAAACTCGATCCGTGCAAAATTTAGACAGGCTTTAATACCAGTGTTGTTTTTTTATGTACCACCACACTCCGATAACGATAATCCCCATTAATCCCCATGCCATTAGGTATCCATATTGCCATTCCAGTTCCGGCATTGACTTAAAGTTCATACCCCAAACGCCCACAACAAAAGTTAAAGGGATAAATATCGTTGTGACTACAGTCAGCCGTTTCATGATTTCATTCATTTTTAAATCATTGTTCGAGAAATATAGATCCAGTAAAGAAGCCTGAGTTTCTCTACATATTTCTATAGATTGTATAATGAATAACATCCGGTCTTCAAGATCATTAAAATATATCATGTCTTCGTCACAAATGAGTTTGTTCTCATTGTGTATCAGTTTATTAAAATCATCTTTTAAGGGGAGTATAGATTTTTTCAGTTGTAGGTAATCTCTTCGGTTCGCCTGTATTCGGTTGCCGAAATCATCACGAGGGTTTCCTGTAATGATTTCGTCTTCCATTGTGCCCAAAACATCTTCGAGGGTTGCAATAATGTCTAAATAATTGCTGAATACGTTATTTATCAACAAACAAAATAGGTAGTCTGTCGGGCGGTTGCGTACACGGGCAGTATTTTGAGTGATAGCTTTTTCTATATTATCGAAGAGCGGAAGATCTGATTCCTGAAAAGAAAATACGTATTCTTTACCCATAATTATACAAATATGTTCTTGCTGCAATTCTTTGTTTTCAGAGTAATAGAATGTATTTAGGATAAGGAATGTTTTATCTTCATAGGTCTCGATCTTCGCAATGTGTTGGCTGGTAAGTATATCTTGTATATCCGTAAAATGTAGCCCTAATGTTTTGCCTATGAGTGCAACAGTATGAGTGTCGGACAATCCGGAAATATGTATCCAATTCTTTTTACCGTTTTGGATGAGAGCCGGTAACTTTTCCGGAGATGTGAAAGAATGTTGGATATAATTATCGGCATCATATTGTGTAAGATAAATGTGCATTTCTCCTTTGCGATCTCCGGTATATATATATTCGTCTGTCAGCAGATTGTTTTTTATGTGCCGGTGTTTTTTCCGAAGGTTTGAGGCTTGTTTGTGCATGATTTCCTTTTTATGAGTCTTGTCTACAAAGTTAATAAACAAAAAGATAAAAAGATAGATATTTTCGTCACTTTATAATAAGAATATGTTGGATAGCCGATTTTTATTCCCCACTAAAAACTTTATCGAAAAACAAAAATATAAGGTTAATACCATTTTAAGCGATCATAAGAGTTTCCGCTCTTATCCCATTTTAAATCACTTAATAATGAAGACTTCACGCTGATATGGAAATTATAGGATTTGTAAGGACCCACCGGAATAAAGTTTGCACTCATAGTCCAGCAGTGCATATCACGGGTAATGCCACAGTTCATATATGCTATTTTTTTTGCGTCGAAATCATAACTTGCCGAGAAATTGAATGACCAATTCTTTGTGGGTTGAATGCGTCCTGAAAAGCTGAGATTTTGTGTGATCTTTCCGTTATATTCCATTTTCTTTTTATTGAAAGTGCCATATCCGTAATTGATCGAATAGTTAACCGATAGGCTCCAGGGAACATTCCATACCATATATCCGTCTTTCATTTCTAATCCGGAGTCTTCTGTTTTTTCTTGACTTTCGTTTTCTCTGTTTTCAGTGTTTTCTGTATTATTATCAATCGGAGTTTCGTTAGTCGAAGTTTCTGTCTCTTTAGTAT
>NZ_CEVCIF010000071.1:0-6161 GCF_982245605.1 Coprobacter fastidiosus
AATAAACGGGCAGCATAACAAAAAAAGAAGGCATCCTTTTTAGACACCTTCTTTTGCATTTTTATACTGAAGATAAACAACGTTAAAGAAAAATCACTTCAAATCAATATCCGAATTTTTTTTGTATATTTGAAATATTGGAGTTTATTCTACTCAAAATATATGAGTTTGTCTAAATTTTGCCCGGGTCAAGTTTAAAAGTTTCTTTCAAGGATATTTTATTGTTTTCACTTGTCAAATAGCAAGACAAGCGAAAACGGAAAGAAAGACTGGAAAAAAATGCAAAGAGGTCCTTATCGAAAAATTCAGACAGACTTAAAAAATTCAAAACGGATTGTTCCGGATCATTCATAATCATACGCATACATAGATCCAATAATTTTCAGCGTATCTTAATCATAGAAAACAAACAACTAATAAAAAAACTTGTTTGTTATTATTAATCAGCCGGTAAAATACTTTTAATAACTATATAAATAAAATAGCCTATGAAACAGAAAAAAATACTAACTCTCACACTCTCTCAACTAAAGCAACTATATAAACAAGAACTTCCTGCACTTATATCAATCGCGCAAAATAGTCCCAATGAAGAAAAATTCAAGATACAATTAAATGCATTTATAGATACTATACCGACAAACAATACTCAAGAAACGATCAAAATGTTGATAGACTACGATGGAAAATCTATCTTCGAACTCTCTACGGGACAAAACATCCAAATAAAAACAATCTCTCTCTTATATCGATTTCTCACAGAAAATTTAAACGACGAAGAAACTCCAACAGATTTATTTATCGATCTATATTTTCTATTTAAAGGATCAGAAAACAATTATACCTCCCCATCTTTACAACAAATCAAAAAACGTACACACCTATGGGAAAGCGGTCTGGATAAGAAAGTAATAGAAATTCGGGAACAAAACAAAGAACGAATTTTACATATTCTGATACAAAAAATCGAAAATAGGAAAACTGCGTCTCGTTATCATTTCGAATCTGACCTAAACTATAATGAAAAATACGAACTTGTCAAAGAATGGTGGAACGACTTCAGATTTCATCTTTCGACAGCCGTAAAAAGTCCCAAAGAACTGAATAGATTTTTAGGAAATTCTCTCTCTGACGAAACCATGTATCTATTGCAACGGGCAAAAAAAATCGGAATGCCATTCTTTGTCACTCCGTATTATCTTTCACTATTAAATATAAATGAAGAAGGATATAATGATATTTCTATACGTAGTTATATCTTATATTCTCCCGAACTAGTCGAGACATACGGCCATATAAAAGCTTGGGAAAAAGAAGATATTGTAAAAGACGGAAGGCCAAATGCTGCCGGGTGGTTGCTTCCTGAAGGTCATAATATTCACAGACGTTATCCGGAAGTGGCAATTCTCATACCTGATACAATGGGACGAGCCTGTGGAGGTTTATGTGCGTCTTGTCAAAGAATGTATGATTTTCAAAGTGAACGGCTAAACTTCGAATTCGAAAATTTACGCCCGAAAGAAAGCTGGGAGAAAAAACTCAAACGACTAATGGACTATTTCGAAACGGATACTCAATTACGCGATATACTCATTACCGGAGGCGATGCATTAATGAGTCAGAACAAAACTTTACGCAATATATTAGAAGCGGTTTACCGAATGGCTGTCCGTAAACGTAAAGCAAACAAAAATCGTCCTGAAGGAGAAAAATATGCAGAGCTGCAACGCATCCGGTTAGGATCACGTCTTCTGGCTTATTTGCCGATGCGCATCGACCAAGAATTGATCGACATACTTAAAGAGTTCAAAGAAAAAGCTTCCGCAATCGGTGTCAAGCAATTTATTATACAAACACATTTTCAAACACCGCTTGAAGTCACTCCCGAAGCTAAAAATGCTATCCGAAAAATACTATCCGCCGGATGGTTGATTACTAACCAGCTCGTATATACAGTGGCTGCTTCCCGCCGAGGACACACAACTCGTCTTCGCCAGATTCTTAATCATTTAGGAGTAGTCTGTTACTATACCTTTTCGGTAAAAGGATTTAACGAGAATCATGCCGTATTTACTCCTAACAGCCGTTCCTTGCAAGAACAACACGAAGAAAAAATTTATGGCAACCTTTCTGCCGAGCAAGCAAAAGAATTGTGTTCTATCCTCGAATCCGGAGAAAATACAGCGAATAGTCTCCGTTCTTTCTTGAGCAAACATCATCTACCTTTTGCCGCTACAGACAGAAATGTGTTAAATCTCCCGGGAATAGGTAAAAGCATGACATTCCAAACGATCGGAATTACTGAAGATGGAAAACGAATATTACGCTTCGATCACGACCATACCCGTAAACACAGTCCGATTATCGATAAAATGGAATATGTTTATATCAAAGAAAACAAATCTATTGCAGAATATTTGCGCCAGCTCATAAAAATAGGAGAAGATGCCGAAGATTATGCAACAATCTGGAAATATTATCAAGGAGAAACAGAACCCCGTTTCAAACTCTATGAATATCCGGAACTTCCATTTCAAGTAACAAAACAAATCAGTAATTTGGTTATAAACTAACTACAGAGAAAAAATTATTCTGAATAATACAAATAAAGTATTATTCAGAATAACCAGCCTAACCCTTAACACCTAAAATTCTACAATTTCCATATAATCGAGATTCCAACCTTCTATACCTAAGACAGGATTCTCTCCTTGTAAATCTTTTGCATTAAATTCAAGAATCACTTGCTTGCTCTCTCCAGGCAATAAAGAAAAATAATTGTCACTATAATAAACCGGAAGCACCCGTTCTTTTGATCTATCACGCAAAACTTTCAAACGAGTCATCAACGCAATATTCTTTCCTGCATTTTTAATATCGACCGTCAAAAATACCTTTCCTCCACTTTTTTCCCGATAGAGACTATATTGCAAGTCGGCCGGAAGCATATTCGACAAATCGGAATACTCTTGATACTCATTTCCCCTCCAATAGAAATTATCGGCAATAATTTTATTTCCGTCTTTCAGTTCCAATTTTATAAAATGAACCGGAGAAAGTTTTTTCGGATAAACGATAGACATACAATCCGTAACGGTATCAGATCCGGAATCCAGTCGTACAGAATCTCGTAACATTAAAGTACCGTCCATATTATAGATACGCACTTCTGCAATCAAATTTTTATATCCTTGGCGAGTATTATTCGCAACCTTGACTTTATCAAGCTGACTATCCCACAGAATATGTAACGGTTCTAAAGCTTTTTTACAACCATAATAACCGGCTGTCTGCTCAAGGTAATAATCATAAGTCTGCCATACAGTGCTCGGCCATGCAGACTGACTCATCCACATCAACATACCATTACTCTGAGCACCGACAAAAGATTCGAACATAGCCTTATGATTTTCCATATTGACCATCTGCGCTTTCTTGCAAAAATCCTGCAAATCAGAGGCCTTGCCATAACGGTTCACTGCATTCATAAAACCGGATGCACCTTGCGCCGAATGAATACAAAAATCATGTAGCCCCCAGACATCATTCACCGGCCAATATTTATCTTCCGGCAACATCTTCTTCATACTTTCTATTGAGGGGATATTAGGCATTCCCATCTCCGAGTGAAGTTTCCTATGCGTTCTTATCTTAAAATAATGCCTCGGATTCTGAACGCTGTAAGGTCCAAATCCAGAAACCGTACCGGTCGCAGAATGAGGTATATACAAACGAGTTCCGTCCAACAAAGATGTCTGCTCTCGCAACGCCTTATTTAATGTTTCCGGAGGATTACCCTCATTGCGTCCGCAATACAAAGCTATCGAAGGATGATTTCTAAAATGTTTTATTTTATCGACAGCATTTTTCATAAACATCTTTTCATCATTCGGATTAGGGCCGTCTCCCGGATTAGCTAACCAGAAATCATCCCAAATCATAACTCCGTACTTATCGCAAGCCCGATAAAAATCCTCATCTCCAGTCATTCCTACCCAATTACGGATCATATTGAAATTTTCTTCCTTATGTAAACGAACCCGAACATCATATCCCTCTTTATCCAATCGAAGCATAGACTCGCTAAGTCCCCAATTGCCCCCTCTGAAAAATATACGAGTACCGTTTACATACGTTTTCAAGACACCGTCACTATCATCATAACTCATCTCCCGTATTCCGAAAGGTATAGTTTTCTTATCAGATACACCTCCGTTCGCCACAAAAGATAATTCGAGCGAGTACATATTCTGTTCACCATAACCGTTAGGCCACCACAAATCGGGATTTTCGATACATAACTGAGGCAAGGTATTTTTATCCAAGACCAAATCTTTATGTTCAAAAGCATTCAATGACACGCTCCGGCTAAAACGGATATTTCCCGGATTGATTATTCCCATCAATTTTCCCTTACAAGCCCTGTCCGAATGATTTTGTAATTCGACTCTTAAAGTCAAATCAGCAGAGGACAAATCTGGCAAAGGCAAATCCGATATAATAAAAGGATCAATCAAAGAAACATCGTTAGTAGCCGAAATAAACACATCATCCTGTATTCCTATATTTCTACCTCGCATCGTCGGTAACCAATCCCAGCCCACACTGGCGTGAATCGTCGGATTATCAGCTCCCAGCACTCCTCCATTTTTCCCGGCACTATTTAAACTTTGTACAGTTATCTGTCCCGGAGTATCATTTTTATGAATATATACTGCAATACACGCCTTTTCACCTGAAACGACATAAGGAGTTATATCGAATTTTCCACGAATAAAAGCACCCTTTATATCTCCAACACGATGTCCGTTTACAAATACATCGGCTTTCCAATTAATTCCGTTAAAATTAAGCCAGATTCTTTTTCCTTTATACTTATTAGGAACAATAAAGGTTGTACGATACCAAAAATCTGCAGTAAAAAAAGCATCTGATATTTGCAGTTGTTGATCTCCAAAATTAGGATCGGGAATAGCTCCTATATTCAAATAACTGGTCAACACCGTTCCCGGAACTGTAGCGATGATCCAATCCCGGTCATCAAATACCGGATCAGAAACCTCAAGACCATCTAATTTCACCAAACTTGCACGCTGCACTTTCCAATTTCCTCCGGTCAAATAATAAGCCCCTTCTTTTCCCATATACGGAACAGCCATTTGTTTCGGGATTACTCCTCCCGTCCCATAAACTTCCATCTCTGCCAAAGAATAATGCTCCGAAATACCGTCTGTCATATATAGCCTTACATATTTCGCAGTTGCCGTAGTCAGTTTTATTTCTTCTATTCCTCCTTTTCCCTCATTCGTTGAATACAGCGAACGCCAATTGCGTTTATCAGTAGAAAATTGAATTTGATATGACTGTGCAAACTCTTCTCCCCAAAACAACTTTACTTTATTGATCCGACAAATCGTCCCCAAATCAACATAAACCCATTGATTCTCCTTTCCGGCACTCTCCCATTTACTCAAAAAAACAGACCGATCGATTCGATTGACATTTTTCTCGAACAAGTCTATCTCAGACAATTGAGTACGGTTGTCCCCTCTATTTTCTGTAATATCGAGCCTATACATTCTATACGCATTCGTGTTCTTTGCTGTAAAAGAAAGAGACTCTTTCCGCTTGTTAAAACGAATATCGGAACGCGTATCTAACAAAGTCCAATTCTTACCATCATTCGATCCCGAAAATGTCCAATTTTTCGGATCTCTTTTTTCATCATCATTGGCAGAAGTCAAGACATAACGATCTATTATATAAGACGCTTCATTTGCAAATTCATACTGAATCCAACCCTCCGAATGGAATGTCAAATATTTTGAATTCGGTGATCCGTCAAACAGATTTTCAGAAGATTCTCCAGATGGAAAATCTGAATATTGTACCGTAATTTTCGAATCTCCCTGAACATCCGTATTTCCATCAGTAATTAAATGAGCCGTATAATCAAAATTCGAACATGAAGAATGATAAGCAGCCCTATTCAATGCTAAATTACGGACTTGCACAGAATTATCCGGGACAAACGATATAGGGGAAACTATATTTTGACCTTGCAAAGTTCCTCCCACACAAAAGAATAATATACCCCAATATCTCAAAAATGACATGAACCCCAAAAGTTGGATGGTTTAACATTATTAAGAGGCTCTCTT
>NZ_CEVCIF010000072.1:0-6108 GCF_982245605.1 Coprobacter fastidiosus
GATAATAAAAGGGCGGCATGACAAAAAAAAGAAGGCATCCTTTTTAGACACCTTCCTCTATTATAGAAATATCAATTAATTTCTAAATACCAACCCGTTTTCATCAGCATCGATAACTATGGGTTTGCTTTTATCTACTTTCTGAGCCAATAAATCTTTTGACAATTGATTCAATATATATCGGTGAATGATACGTTTTACGGGACGAGCACCGAATTGCGGATCATAACCTTCTTTAGCGACAAATGCCAAAGCTGCCGGTGTAATATCCAGTTTCACACCATTCGAAGCCAACAATTTCTCAATTCCTTTAAGTTGCATTGCAACAATCTGTTCGATCTCTTTTTCATTAAGAGGAGTAAACATAATCGTTTCGTCGATACGATTCAGGAACTCAGGACGTATAGACTGCTTCAACAAATCCAAAACCTGACGTTTGGTC
Source organism: Coprobacter fastidiosus (assembly GCF_982245605.1). Lineage (NCBI taxonomy): Bacteria > Pseudomonadati > Bacteroidota > Bacteroidia > Bacteroidales > Barnesiellaceae > Coprobacter > Coprobacter fastidiosus. Next base: position 443 of record NZ_CEVCIF010000072.1, read on the forward strand.
ATTTCTGTAATTTCATCTTTATTTTCGGGTGTAATTTTCTCGAAATTCTCCCGAATAAGACTTGATCCCATATTGGAAGTCATGATGATAATCGTATTCTTGAAATTCACCAAACGCCCCTTATTATCGGTCAAACGTCCGTCATCCAACACTTGCAATAAAATATTGAAAATATCGGGATGAGCCTTTTCTATTTCGTCGAACAACACTACCGAGTACGGTTTACGCCGTATCGCTTCGGTCAACTGCCCGCCTTCTTCATATCCGACATATCCGGGAGGCGATCCGATAAGACGGGTCACACTGAATTTGTCTTGATACTCACTCATATCGATACGGGTCATCATATTTTCATCGTCAAACAAATATTCCGCCAAAGCTTTTGCCAACTCTGTTTTTCCGACACCCGTAGTTCCCAAGAAAATAAATGAGCCTATCGGACGACGCGGATCACTCAGTCCCGCACGACTACGACGAACTGCATCCGAAACAGCCTGTATTGCTTCTTCCTGCCCGACTACACGTTTATGAAGTTCTTCTTCCAGATGAAGCAGTTTTTCTTTTTCACTCTGCATCATCTTGCTGACAGGAATTCCCGTCCATCTGGAAACGACATCGGCAATATCTTCCGCATCCACCTCTTCCTTGATCATGGCAGCTCCGCCTTGCAAAGTCTTCAGTTTTTCCTGAACATCTTTTATTTCTTGTTCTTTGGCCGTAATCTTTGCATACCGTATTTCAGCGACTTTTTCATAATCGCCCTCTCTCTCCGCACGGTCGGCCTCAAACTTAAGGTTCTCTATATCGATTTTGTTTTGCTGAATTTTATTGACCAATTCCTTTTCGGATTCCCACTTAGCTTTAAATTTCGTTTCTTCCTCTTTCAAATTGGCAATTTCCTCATTCAACGTCTTCAGCTTATCTTTATCATTTTCTCTTTTGATCGCCTCCCGTTCGATTTCCAACTGTTTGATACGACGAGAAATCTCATCCAAAGCCTCAGGAACAGAATCTACCTCAAGACGCAACTTGGCGGCAGCTTCATCCATTAAATCGATTGCCTTATCCGGTAAAAACCGATCTGTAATATATCGTTCGGACAGTTGGACGGCAGCAATGATCGCATCATCTTTAATACGCACTTTGTGGTGATTTTCATACCGTTCTTTTAAACCTCTCAAAATCGAAATCGTACTCAATTCATCAGGTTCATCGACCATAACAATTTGGAAACGACGTTCAAGAGCCTTATCTTTTTCAAAATATTTCTGATACTCATCTAAAGTAGTAGCTCCGATCGAACGAAGTTCTCCTCTTGCCAATGCAGGTTTTAAGATATTAGCGGCATCCATTGCCCCCTCACCTTTTCCCGCACCGACTAAAGTATGTATTTCATCTATAAAAAGAATAATCTCTCCTTCAGCCTGAGTTACCTCATTAACAACAGCTTTGAGTCGTTCTTCAAACTCGCCTTTATATTTAGCTCCAGCAACCAAAGCTCCCATGTCCAAAGAATATATCTGTTTACTTTTCAGATTTTCAGGAACATCACCACGTACAATTCTGTGAGCCAAACCTTCTGCTATGGCAGTTTTACCAGTACCCGGCTCTCCTATTAATATAGGATTATTTTTCGTACGCCGACTTAATATCTGCAATACCCTACGAATTTCATCATCTCGTCCGATAACAGGATCAAGTTTTCCGGTACGGGCACGTTCATTCAAGTTAATTGCATACTTACTCAAAGCATTATAAGTATCTTCAGCAGAAGCATCCTTTACACTTTGTCCCTTTCTCAATTCATCAATAGCCGCTCCCAATTCTTTTTCGTTAATTCCGGCATCTTTCATAAAAGACGATGCAGAACTTTTTGTCTGTAATAGAGCCATTAGAATAGACTCTAAAGCAACAAACTGATCTCCCATTTTAGAAGAGTAGTCAGAAGCTTTCTGCAATACCGCATTTGTTTCACGACTCAAATAAGGTTCACCGCCACTCACCTTAGGTAAAGAGGCAATCTCCCGATCAACCGCTGTTTTCAGTAAGTTGACATTAACGCCTAATTTCTGAAAAATATAATTGACAAGGCTTTCTCCTACATCAACAACACCTTTCAGCAAGTGTACCGGCTCGATAGCCTGCTGTCCATTGGCAGAAGTTATCTCGACTGCTTTCTGAACAGCTTCTTGCGATTTGATTGTAAAATTATTAAAGTTCATATCTTTTTTCTCCTTTCCATTCTTTTTTTAGTTAAATTCAAGAAGTTATTCGCAAAAGGGATGCCAAATGAATTTACGGACAAAAATACTGGTAACCAATCGGTTAAAATGACAAAATGACCACATTAAAGATTACGAACAACCTACCGATAAAAAAATGTATTTACACTTAAACAGTTCCATAAACTGACATTTTGACCTATATCACCTATAACAACTCGAGTTCAGCTTTGTTCGACAAACAATAAAGAAGAAGCAGTAAACTAATACTTCTTCAAAGAGTCTATTTATATAAAAGGTGTTATTTAGAATCTAATTTATTCAGATCCTGGATGATCAACCGCGCTCTCTCAGCACTTTTAATCTCCTTCCGATGCCGGATATAATAGACCGGATCAAGACTGAAACCAACACTTTTCGTTCGTTTAGCTCCTGATAAATTCAACATTTGAGCTACATTATTTTTTGCTCTCAACATTAATGCGTTTTGCTCCTCATCTCCCTTATAATTCGCCATATGAATAAGTAATGCCCGCTTTATTGTCTGAGAAGGATTATTAGGTAAGGCAAACTTATACTCCGACAGTTTAAGATTCAACGGTTCTATATACGCCTCTATCGGCATCCCTACTAAAAGCGTGTCTGCAATTTGACGCTTTTGCAATACCGGGCTTTCAAGCGGAAGTGCAAATGTTTTTCCATCAAAAAGTAATTTCGGAGTCTCTACGGGCGGTTCTTGCGCAGACATGTACGACGGATATAAAATCAGTCCGACAAAATACGACCAAACAAGTACCGCCTTCCGTATCATAATAACATTGAGTAATTTTTATACAAATATATTTTATCATCCAGGGAAAAAGAGAAAATCATTTTTCATTAACCTACTTGAACAATAAGAAACAAAAAACACCTGTAAAAAAACATCTAAAGACAAAACTTCTTATCTTGAAGATAAATTTTATCTTTTCATAGAGAATTTTCGATATTCTATCTGTTGCGGATAGCAATTCTATCTTTAAAAAGCAGTATATTTGCGACAAATTTTAAATAAAAGAATGGACTTCGAATTACAATATACCGATCCTTGCAGTCGTGCCAGAGCGGGGAAAATAACTACAGATCACGGATGTATCAACACTCCTATATTTATGCCGGTAGGTACTGTCGCATCGGTGAAAGCCGTGCATCTGCATGAACTGAAAGAGGATATAAAAGCCCAAATTATATTAGGAAATACATACCATCTTTATTTAAGACCCGGTCTCGATACTTTGGAGAAAGCCGGAGGGCTGCATAAATTTAACGGTTGGGACAGACCTATTCTTACCGACAGCGGAGGATTTCAAGTTTTTTCTCTTTCAGAAAACCGGAAGTTAACTGAAGAAGGGGCACATTTCCGTTCTCATATAGATGGTTCGAAACACCTTTTTACACCTGAGAAAGTTGTAGATATTCAACGCATTATCGGCTCGGATATTATGATGGCTTTAGATGAGTGCCCTTCCGGACAATCAGACTACTCTTATGCAAAGAAATCTTTACAACTTACGCAACGCTGGTTAGAACGAGGATGGAAACATTTTTGCGAAACAGAGGGCAAATACGGATACAAACAAACATTTTTTCCGATCGTACAAGGATGTGTATATCCCGACTTGCGTAAAGATGCGGCAAAACATGTAGCTCAGTTAGGGGCTGACGGGAATGCCATCGGAGGTCTGGCTGTCGGAGAACCGACAGAAAAGATGTATGAAATGATCGATGTCGTAAACGAAATATTGCCGACCGATAAACCCCGTTATCTCATGGGTGTAGGAACTCCTGCAAATATTCTGGAAGGAATAGAACGCGGTGTCGATATGTTCGACTGTGTAATGCCTACTCGCAACGGTCGCAACGGAATGTTATTTACAGCAAACGGGATCATGAACATGCGGAATAAAAAATGGGCGGACGATTTTTCACCTATCGATCCGGACGGCACATCCTATGTAGATCATCAATACTCGAAAGCTTACCTAAGGCATCTGTTTATCAGTAACGAAATTCTCGCCATGCAAATTGCATCGGTGCACAACCTCGCTTTTTATGTATGGCTTACTCAAGAAGCCCGAAAACATATTCTGAACGGTACTTTTAAAACTTGGAAAGACGAGATGATAATACGGGTTACACACCGGTTATAAACATTATCGCATGCTAAAAAAAATCGACATATATATTATCAAGAAATTTTTGGGGACTTATTTTTTCGCCATTGCTCTTATCATATCGATTGCGGTAGTCTTCGACATAAATGAAAAACTGGATTCGTTCCTCAACGCTCCGTTAAAAGCCATAGTCGTAGATTATTATTTGAATTTCATCCCCTATTTCGCCAACTTATTCAGTCCGCTATTCACTTTTATCGCCGTTATTTTCTTTACATCCAAGCTTGCCGATAATTCTGAAATCATCGCCATGTTATCCAGCGGTATAAGTTTCAGAAGATTGATGATTCCCTATATGATTTCGGCAGCGATTATCGCAGGTGTTACATTTTATCTTAACAGCTATGTAATCCCTCCTGCTAATGTCACCCGTATCGAGTTTCAAAACAAATATGTAAAAAACAAAAAAGTGGATTATGCCAGCAATATACAGTTACAAGTAGAACCCGGTGTAATCGCTTATATGAGTCGATACGATAATAATACGAAGACCGGCTATCGTTTCTCTTTAGAAAAGTTCGAAGGAAAAATTTTGAAATCGAGACTAACTGCTCAAACTGTTACTTATGATTCTGCATACCATTGGATTATAAAAGATTATATGATCCGAAATTTTAATGGAATGCGGGAAGAGCTAACTCGGGGTAGCCGCTTAGATTCTATCATCACCATAGAACCTTCAGATTTCCTCATATCCAGATATGACAGTGAATTAATGACGACCAGCGCACTGAAAACATACATCGACAGACAAAAAAAACGTGGTGTAGCCAATATCAAAGATTTTGAAATTGAATACGAGAAACGATTTGCAATGACGGCAGCCTCTTTTATCCTTACCGTAATCGGGATGTCCCTCTCTTCGAGAAAAGTCAAAGGAGGAATGGGTGTCAATATCGGTATCGGCCTGCTTTTAAGTTTTTCTTATATCCTTTTCAGTACCGTTTCGTCAACTTTTGCCGTATCCGGAGCAACATCTCCGCGTGTTGCCGTATGGTTACCCAATATCGTATATAGTATTATAGCTGTTTATCTTTATCGAAAAGCTCCGAAATAAATTACAGAGTATAAAAATGAACAACAAAGAAAGCGAATTTATATTTCTTTGTTGTTCTAATAAAATATACGTACAAAGGGATATTCAGTAAATGTCCCTAAAAAATAAGATGGCATATGAAGTCGATAGAGTATAATCACTTTATATGCCATTATTATTGCTCTTTTTCTGTGT
>NZ_CEVCIF010000073.1:0-6098 GCF_982245605.1 Coprobacter fastidiosus
AACTGCCTGCAAATAACTCAATTATACACAAAAACTTTTTTGAATAAAAAGCTACGTGATGTGGGATGTTGAGCTTTCTTTCATTTTAAAATAACTTCTAGCCTATTCGCTGACTCTGTTTAGAAACATTATAATTACATGACATGTAAAACAAAAGAAAAAGTCAAAAAGAAACTCTAACAAGTAACAAATAGCTATCCGACAATCAGCAGCAACTCTTTCGAAACATCATCGGCAACATCTTTACCTTTTAACATAGAAACTATACCGATAGCAAATTTCAAAGAATCGGCTGCTCCACGCCCGGTAATAACATTATCTTGAATTTCTATCGGCAGCCCTGTATAAGTAGCACCCTGTAAAAAATTCATGTATGCAGGAAGAGCTGTTGCATTCTTTTCATTTAAAATGCCTAACTCTCCTAATATGGCAGGAGATTCTCCGATAGCTGCAATGTAGCGTCCCTGATTATAATGTTCCAAAATATCCATTTTCAAAGAATCATTCATAAAAAGATCCTTCGTACTACCAATTCCTCCGGGCAAAATAAAAAATTCAGAGTTATCCCATTTTGTTTTAGAATACAGGACATCCGCCATTAACGTAATGCCATGTTCACCAATTACAGCACGCTCCTCTCCCATCGAAACTATTTTTAAATCTATTTTTGCCCGACGTAAAATATCAATAATCGTAACTGCTTCAATTTCCTCAAAACCATTGGAAAGAAATAAATAAGATGTTTTCATATCAATTATATATTATGATTTATACTACACTTAGAACAACCGAAAAGAAATGTTTGTTCTATATAATATTTCCAAGAAATAGAAGATAATTCATTGTAATATATAAAAGATTAAGGACTGATATACCCCTTTTCAATAACAGAAAACATTCTTTTAACAAAAAAAGCCTTATATTTGCTTGGAAATCTTATATTTCTTGCTATTACAAATAGATATTTAATATGAAAAGTTTTTTCAAAACGACATTTGCCTGTGTATTAGGTGTTTTTATTGCCGGGATATTACTATTCTGGCTCTTCATCGGCTCAGTTATAAGTCTCGCAACTTTTTCGACAACTCCGAGTTACACCTCTAAAGAAAACACCATCTTAATATTGAAATTAGAAGGAGAACTTACCGAACGAGCAAAAGATGACCCATTAAATATTTTAAATTCAGGAGAATATATTCCGAAAGCAGGATTAGACGAAATATTAAAAGCTATTCAGATCGCCAAATGGGACAATAATATCACTGGTATTTATTTGGATATTTCAAATTTTACTGGAGGTTATGCCTCTATTGAAGAAATACGTAATGCTCTATCCGATTTCAAAAAAAGTGGTAAATTTATTGTGGCGTATGCCGACATGTACACCCAAAGAGAATATTATTTGGCAACTGCAGCCGACTGGGTGTTCATGAATACTATTGGAATGCTGGATTTTAGAGGATTAAGCACGACTCCCACTTTTTATAAAAATACATTAGATAAAATAGGGGTTGAAATGCAAGTATTTCGCGTAGGGACTTACAAATCTGCCGTAGAGCCTTATATAACTACTCAGATGAGTGAAGCAAATCGAAAACAAACCGCATCATACTTAAACTCGATATGGGAAACTATTATCTCTGACATCGCAGAAGAACGTCAAATAGAGAAACACATACTGAATGATTATGCCGACTCATTAGTTTCTTTACAAGAGCCTCAATGGGTACAGAAAACCAAACTTGTGGATTCTTTATTATACCGTCCGGAAGTAGAATCCTTTTTAACGCAGCTTTGCGGTGTCGAAAATATTAATGATATCAATTGGGCATCACCAACGGATATTGTATCTACAGCTAAAAAAATCAAATCAAAAGATCGAATTGCCATAGTATATGCAGTAGGTAGCATAGACGGAATATCTTCGAACGGCATTATATCTGACAAACTGGTACGAACTCTAAAAGAAGTTCAAGACGACGAGTCTGTAAAAGGTGTTGTACTTAGAGTAAATTCTCCCGGAGGAAGTGCTTTCGGATCTGAACAGATCTGGCATGCGGTAGAACAGTTGAAACAAACAAAGCCTGTTGCCGTATCAATGGGTGATTATGCCGCTTCTGGAGGCTATTATCTATCTTGCGGAGCAAATCGTATTTTTGCAAATCCCGCAACACTAACCGGTTCAATAGGGATATTTGGACTCGTACCAAATGCGCAAAAGTTACTTTCAGAGAAAATCGGATTATCATTTGACGAGGTAAAAACAAACAAATACGGAGCTTTCCCTACCATAGAACGCCCTATGACAAATGATGAAAAACAGAAAATGCAAACATACATAAATCGTGGGTATGATCTCTTTATAAAACGTTGTGCCCAAGGACGAAAAATGTCGGTCGATCAAATAAAAAATATTGCAGAAGGACGAGTATGGAGTGGTAAAGATGCTTTAAAAATCGGATTAATAGACGAACTCGGTGATATGCAGAAAGCAACCGAATGGATTGCAAAAAAATGTGACATAACAGATTATGAAGTTATTGAATATCCAAAGAAAAAAAGTTTTTACGAAGAACTGATGAATGAACTTAGAAATGGAGTGTCACAATCTTTTATGCGATTATTTTTGGGTAATGAATATCAGTATAAAAAAATTTTAGACCAAATAAAGCAGATCGACCCGATTCAAGCTCAAATGGAAAATATAGAACTAGAATAACAAATAATACTAAAGCTCATAAAGAATGCTGGAGGAGGAAAATGTAAAGCTATATAAGTGGTTATCTCCGTTTTCCCTCATTTACGGATTAGGAGTAAGATTGAGAAATAAACTTTTCGATTGGGATATTTTACGTAGCAAAAGTTATGATATACCTATCCTATCTGTAGGTAATATCACAGTGGGAGGCACAGGGAAAACACCGCATATCGAATATTTAATACGATTATTGGCTTCTTCATATCGGATTGCCATTTTGAGCCGAGGGTATAAAAGAAAAACCAGAGGATTTGTTCTAGCAACCCATTCTTCTACAGCCAAAGAAATCGGAGATGAACCTTTTCAAATAAAACATAAATTTCCGGAAATCGTAGTGGCCGTAGATAGTAACCGTCGAAGAGGTATAGAAAAGCTAATGCGACTCACGCCCGAAATCGATGTCATTTTATTAGATGACGCTTTCCAGCATAGATATGTGGCACCATCTACATCTATCTTACTATCCGATTTTAATCGGATGATTTATGAAGATAAACTTCTCCCATATGGTAGATTAAGAGAACCGATAGGAGAAAAATCTCGTGCACAGATCGTTATTGTAACTAAATGTCCTAAAGATATAAAACCTATAGATTTCAGAATTATTTCGAAACGTCTGCAATTATATCCATATCAACGATTATATTTTACCGGATTATGTTACGATGAATTAATTCCTTTATTTCCGAATGAAATTCACAATCCCATATCCATAACAAATATAAAAAAAGATAAAGCTTTACTGATCTCTGGGATTGCTTCACCCCAACCGTTTATACAATATATTCAAAACTTTGTATCTAAGACAGAGAGTTTATGTTTTCCGGATCATCATAGTTTCAGTGCGAAAGACATAGAAAAAATCCGGAACAGAGCATTAAAAATGAAGAATGGCAATACTTTGCCCCATATAATCGTGACAGAAAAAGATGCAGCCAGACTAATTCATAACCCTCATTTAACGAATGAAATAAAACAAAATCTATATTATCTGCCACTCAAAATATGCTTCTTACAAGATCAAGGCACAGCTTTTGATGCACAAATAAAAGATGTTATAACCAAAAACAGGAAAAATTATATTCCCAAAACTATAAAAACTTCTTAATCAAAAGGAGCGTCACGACATCGTTTGGGAAAAAATTAGAGTTCTTATTCAAAGTTTTTCGCTATATTTGTTATCAAATAAATTATCTAAAAAACCGAATTAGCTATGATTGAAAAAATTAAAGAAACTGCGGCATTTATTAAAGAACGGTTCTCTATTATCCCTGAAACAGCAATAATATTAGGTACAGGTTTAGGCGAACTGGTAAACCATATCACCGACCAGAAAGAACTGGCATATAAAGATATTCCTAATTTCCCGATCTCTACGGTAGAAGGACATAGCGGAAAACTCATTTTCGGGAAACTGGGCACTAAAGACATCATGGCTATGCAAGGCCGATTCCATTTTTATGAAGGCTACGATATGAAACAAGTAACTTTCCCGGTGCGCGTCATGAAACAATTAGGTGTAAAAACTCTATTCGTTTCAAATGCTGCCGGAGGAATGAACCCTACTTTTAAAGTAGGAGACCTAATGGTGATACGTGATCATATTAACTTATTCCCGGAACATCCGTTGCATGGGAAAAATTATAATGAGCTCGGTCCTCGATTCCCAGATATGAGTGAAGCTTATTCTAAACGACTCATTAAAAAAGCTTTTGAGATCGCAGAAAAAAACAACATATATTTACAACAGGGCGTATATGTAGGGACACAAGGGCCTACCTTCGAAACTCCTGCAGAATACAAGTATTTCAAAATCATAGGTGGTGATGCCGTTGGAATGTCTACTGTTCCTGAAGTAATCGTTGCCCGTCATAGTGATATGGAAGTCTTTGCAATATCAGTCATCACCGACCTCGGAGTCGAAGGTATTGTAGAAAAAGCTTCTCACGAAGAAGTTCAAAAAGCCGCAGCCCTGGCTCAACCTAAAATGACATTAATAATGAAAGAACTCGTAGAACAGTTCTAAAAGATATATTTGACAAAATGCGGAGTACTTTACAGATAAAGACTCCGCATTTTGCTAACCCAATTAAATAAAATGGAAGAATTTAAACGTACAGAAATAGCATCTCTTGGTGAATTTGGACTTATCGACCATTTAACCAAACATGTAGAAGTAAAAAACAACTCTACACTAAAAGGTATCGGGGATGACGCTGCCGTACTCGACTATAAAGAAAAACAAGTATTAGTAACAACCGATCTGCTACTTGAAGGTATCCACTTCGACTTAACTTATGTTCCTTTAAAACATTTAGGATATAAGTCAGCCGTTGTTAATTTTTCAGACATTTATGCAATGAATGGACAGCCGAAACAAATTACTGTTTCCTTAGGCATTTCAAAACGTTTCTCGGTCGAAGATTTAGAACAACTATATGCCGGTATTCAACTTGCTTGTGATGTTTACCATGTAGATCTGATCGGAGGAGATACTTCCGCTTCTCTCACCGGGTTGGCAATTAGCATTACTTGTATAGGTGAAGCAAATAAAGAAAAGATTGTATATAGGAATGGAGCCAGAGAAAATGACTTGATCTGCGTAAGTGGAGATCTAGGTGCTGCTTATATGGGGTTACAATTGCTCGAACGTGAAAAAAAGGTTTTTGCTGGAGAAAAAAATTTTCAACCTGCTTTTGAAGGTAGAGAGTACCTCCTCGAGAGACAATTAAAACCGGAAGCTCGTAAAGATATTATCGAAGAACTAGCAAAACGGAATATTGTACCAACAGCAATGATGGATATTTCGGACGGACTCTCTTCCGAATTATTGCATATATGTAGACAAAGTAATACCGGATGTCGTATTTATGAGGAACGAATCCCCATAGATTACCAAACAGCCGTTATGGCGGAAGAATTCAATATGAGTCTTATCACTGCGGCTCTTAATGGTGGAGAGGATTATGAACTGCTATTTACCGTACCGCTGGCTAAACATGATGACATTTCAGCTCTTCCGGGTATTCGTATTATAGGTCATATTACAGCACCTTCCCTTGGGGCTTATATGATTACCAGAGACGGTGCTGAGATAGAATTAAAAGCTCAAGGCTGGAACTCTCTCAGCAAAGAAAATTAAAATATAGCCGACAAAATGTTGTGCAAATATAAAATTATTTATATCTTTGCACACGCAAAAACGATGGTGCCATAGCTCAGTTGGTAGAGCAAAGGACTGAAAATCCTTGTGTCCCCGGTTCGATTCCTGGTGGCACCACTGAAAAAGGGAGATTCAGTAAATAGCATAAAATTAGCCAACTAATTCATACACAAAATG
>NZ_CEVCIF010000074.1:0-4631 GCF_982245605.1 Coprobacter fastidiosus
TATTGTCAATATTGCCATTCGCGCTGCTTACAGAGGATTCGATCTATTTACATACAAATGCGACAATCATTATATCGACTATATTTCAGGGCATTCATTCAATACCGGAATTCGTGTAGGCGGAGGATCGGAAAATGGAAAGATATGCAATCTACAATACAATCCGATCTGCTATACAAACGGTTATGAATCGAAATTCGGCAGTTTCCCAAATTCCGTAAAAGAATATGGAGATATTGCCGGAAATTATTGTTTCGATAATTTCGACTGGTTGGTTTTAGGCGATTGTAAAAACGAACTGTTATACAATAATTTTGCTTTCGGAGGACAACGAGGGGTAATATTCTCTCAGGATAATGGAAAAGGGCCTCAAGGAACAAGTGTCGGATTAGGAATCGACGGAGCACGCAGAAGTATGTATTTTGGAGGAATGTCTCCTGAAGGGTTTGAACTCATAAACACGCAAGTAGTAGCAGTCGCTAAAGGCTCATCTGATCTTTCAAACACAAAATATCTCGAACTCTCAAGTGATTTCACCGGTGGAGAAGCGACTTTATTCAATTCCGACTATTGGGGTAGCGCCAAACAAAGTATTTTAGCAGAAAACGGGACAATAAATTTATATAACGCATGGTTTCAATCTCCCGGAGAGAATCATTTTGCCGATTTGAAAGGAGGAACTATAAATATCGTCAATTCAAATATATCTACTAAAAATCCATTATTGACAAATGGCAGCGAAGCACATCTTTCGATCCAATCTTCTGTTGTCGATCCTTACAATAGCAACACAGACAATTGTATCCTCTGGAAAAATAACTTAGCGAATACGCCCGAACTAGCCGATGTCGAGATGTTGGACAGGAGCGGATGGATAGCTTCGGGATCTAAGAATAACGGCGATGCAAAAAACGCTATAGATGGAAAAGATGATACCCGATGGACCAGCGGACCGCAAAAAGAGCCGGGAGACTGGTTTAAAATAGATATGCGGAGTCCTCAAAAATTCAATACGATTATTCTGGACACATCGAAAAGCCCGAATGACTCTCCGGCAAAATATGAGCTGTATGTTTCTAATGACGACCTTACATGGGGAGAACCCGTTGCAAGCGGTGTAGGCGGAGGAACATTGACGATTATTAATATGCCGACACAAGATGCCCGGTATTTTAAAATAATACAAACCGGAGATACCAAAACAAATTATTGGTCGATATATGAATTAAAAGTAATCTACAATAGCACAGAAACCGGAATAGAAACATATACTCAAAACGAGGGTAATGTCTATTGTACAAACGGAAATATTCACTTAAAAGGATTTTCCGGCACAAGTAAAATATCGATTTATAATCTTGAAGGGAAAAAAGTTTATTCTGTGAAAACAGATACGAACTATATAAAATCAGGACTTACTCCGGGTATATATATTATACACATACAAAATGAAGAAAAACAATTCAGAGGGAAACTGAACATACAATAAAATAAACTGCAAATCAAGAGCAGAAACAATAAATTTATTCGATCCGGAACGTAATCGTTTAATCTTGATTTTATTAGAACAAGAAATAAGACATGATAAAATAACCAATTGCAGAGAATAATATGCGGTTGGTTATTTATTTGAACGATTATCTAAAATCAACACATCAGTCTATCTAAATTCTGCACAAACATTTTGAGTACTGTTTCAAGTATTTGTATTCCAATAAGAAACATACGGACTACCAAACAGTAAAATAGACAAAAAAAGAAAAGCAAAAAATTCTGAATATATAATTTTATCGGAAATCTTAAACAGATTAAACATTGCATTGCACTAAAAAATACACCCCAAAGTTTTTTTGTCTAACTTTTGGGGTGCTGAACATCTTGAATCTCGTATTTTTAGTATGAAATAAAACAAAAAGTGATTCGCAATATTAATCCATAAATCTCAACAACAAGAACAACATCCAATTCATGAGATCACAATTTAAAAGGATGAGGCTTTACATAAATTTTAAAATCCCTGATTCCACCGGGAACTTCACTCTCCATACGAGGCAAATACTGAATTCCGGTTAATGTATAAACTGCTCCTAAGTCAATGACTACGGAATGAGGATAATCAATCCCCGCAACAGTACTCCAATAAGTAGATTCCTGCAAATCGAAAATTTTATCTGCCGAACGATTGACATGCGACACATCCTCACTATCGGCATAAGTTACAATCCACGGTTCACGAGAAAGTCGTTCACCATTTTCAGTCAATACATGCATTTCTGCAATACAAGCAAGTTCTTTCCCATCTTGGGCATTCAATGCTTCTAAACAAATATAACGACCTGTAACAGGTTTATCAAATTTTATTTCTTGCCAGCCATTTCCCGATTTAAAACATCCTGAAAAAACAGGAGATTCATTCGAAAGATTCAAGTTTTCACCCTTTTTACGATGCGTAAGCGGCTTTTGAACAAGCAATTGATCCAAAAGCGGCTTATCCAAACCTTCAGATTTCGCATCTTTAGGACCGATAATATCAAAAACGAGGATTTCATTCTCTCCTTTCTTCAACCAACAACCCGGAACATAAAGCGTCTGTTGCGGACCGATTTCCCAGATGCGCCCTAATGCATAACCGTTGACATAGACCAGTCCCTTACCCCACGTCTCGAAATTCAAAAAGGTATCGCCTAGCTTTTTCACTTGAAAAGTCGCCCGATAACAACCCGGAATACGCTGACCGTATTTATCTTTTAACGACCGTATCGGGTGGAATTTCATTTTTTTATAAAATTCATAGGAATCTTCAATATTGAAAACTTCCCAATTCTTTAAATCGCAAGTAAAAGGATACCCATCTATATTTATAGAAAGCTCCACATTTTTCGTAATACCTTTATAATCTTTAATTGCTCGTCCGAAATTAATACGTCCCATAGCCTCTACAAGAATATCAAGCTGTGTTCCTTTCGGACATGCTGGTAAAGTAAGTTGTTTTTCTCCGTTACGGCGATCTAATTTCCCGATATATTTACCATCGATAAAGATCTGTGCATAATCATGCGCCTCATTTACCGTAAGTTGTGCAGAAGAGGTTATTTCCGGTAAAATCGTACGATAAAGAATCGTACCGAATCCTTGATCATACTCTTCCATAGTGCGAATGTTTTTATCTTTTTTGGATATCGGTAAATTTGCAAATAACGGAGCGACTTCTGTAAATTGAAAAGCAGGAATACTAACAGATTTGATCATATCCGGCACTTTCGTCTGTTTCTCCCCATTCATATATTTTCCCAATGTTTTCCGTAACGCCCAATATTTGGGTGTAGTTTGCCCCGATTCGCTAATAGGGGCATCATAATCATAAGAAGTAACATCAGGGGCAAATCCCGGAGAGTTTGCTCCTGCCCAATGCCCCCAATTAGTTCCCCCGTGGGTCATATAGAGACTAAACGAAATGCCTTTCGACAGCATCTCGTCAATACCAGCTATCATGTCCGAAGCCGGTCGGGTTTCATGGTTAGCACCCCATTTATCGAACCAACCACTCCAAAACTCACTGCACATCAACGGGCTATCGGGACGAAGCTTTTTCAATCCTGCAAATTGCTGATCGATATTAGCACCCGTGCCGAAATTTATAGTCCAAAGTAAATCCGGCAAAGCATTTTTGGTAAAATTTGATGCCCAGTCACACTGAAATAATGTTACATCTCCAAAATTAGTACGTACAATATCACGTATCAGAGATACATATTCTTTACTTTCTCCGTAAGACCCGTATTCATTTTCTACCTGGACCATAATGATAGGTCCTCCATTCTGAATGGTCAATCCGCCAACTTGTCGTGCAACTTCCTGTTCAAATATATTTACGCGTTCTATAAAATACGGATCTGCTTCTCTCAGGCGTATATCTTTTTTCTTAAGTAACCACCAAGGTAATCCGCCCATCTCCCACTCGGCACAGACATACGGACCCGGACGTAAAATGACATACATATCATTTTGCTGACACAGCCTACAAAATGCAGCCAAATCATTTTGCCCGGTAAAATCAAACTCTCCCGGTCGAGGCTCATGCAAATTCCAAAACACATAGAGACATATCGTATTCATACCAAGAGCTTTACAAAGCTTGATGCGCTGTTCCCAATATGGTTTCGGTATGCGAGGGTAATGTAATTCTGCCGCTTTTATGATAAAAGGCTTACCGTTCAATAGGAAAGTACCTTTCCCAACTTCAAAGCCAGATCGAGGCATTTCACCTTTTCGAATTTCATCATTTACATTAAATTTATCTTCATGGCAAACCTCGTATCTATAAACTGTATTCTTTGGGTTTTCCTCTCTTGACACCACAAAATCACTGACTAAACTATTCTTTGCCTCTATCACAAAGAGATTGCACACAATTCCAAACAATAAACTCAAAAATATATTTCTCATACAACCAGTATTAGATATACAAATCTATGATTTTTTAAAATGCAAATGTAAATGAAAGGGGGAAAAGAAAAGGAATAGAAATATTTCAAAAAAGATCAATTTTAAATCAAAATCCAAGACTCACAAACAAAAAAAGGGGCTGTCCAAAAAGTCGGATAGCCCCTTTTGCTATTGTTTATTTCGGT
>NZ_CEVCIF010000075.1:0-4171 GCF_982245605.1 Coprobacter fastidiosus
AATATGCACAACTTTTTAAACATAAATCTTTTATAATTTAATTCCGCCAATAGGTTAATCTATTCTTTTTCTCAACAATTTCAAGAAACAGACATAATACTTCCCATATGAAAACAATAATCTCCGGCAACTATAACACACACCTAAGCTGATATCACGATGGGAATCGGGATATTTAAACATAGACTTTTAATTTTTTACTTTAAGCCGGAGATTATTTAATACCAATCAAATCTTATTACATAATGCACTTTTTAAAGTATAATAATTAGATAGAAAAGATCGGCATTTTCAAAAAAACAGAATAAAAAAAACAGAAATTCATGTCAGATAAAAATTTATTTATATATTAGCACCAAAACACTCATAAATCTAATGCACATGAATAAGGAAAAGTACATCATCGAGTACAGTCTGAACAATGTATCCCCTTCTGTCCTATGGACATATGTAGGTACTGTCAACGGACTAGCAGATTGGTTTGCAGATACCGTTACTGCAGACGGAAAAGAATATACGTTCTTTTGGAATAAAATGCCTCAAACCGCTCATCAGATCGGATATCGTTCCGGAGTATTTATTCGATTTCGTTGGGATGAAGAAGATGTCGATACGAAATCATATTTTGAATTCCGCATCAATGTAATAGAATTGACAGGAGATGTTATTCTCGAAATTACCGATTATGCCTATCCTGATGAAAAACGGGATAGTATCGATTTGTGGAACAGACAAATATCTTCTCTCAGACAACGGCTGGGAGCATAAAAAGATTTAATTATACAGAATATCTGTGTCACGTGCTCTCCAGATATTCTGTATAATACGTAGCTTAATTAAAAGTATCTTTCTGCATTTTATTCATAAGTGCTTTTTCAAAGTATTTACAATAAATGGTTTTTATGAATGCTTAATATCCTAAATTCGTTTTTTTGCACTACTTTTGCGACACAAAGTTAAAAGTATGTTTCGTATCAAAAGATTATATCTCTTTATCTTACAAACATTCTTGCCCTTGTTTCTAATGACATTCTTCATTTGCTTGTTTATTATTCTTATGCAATTTTTATGGAGATATGTCGATGAACTGGTCGGGAAAGGAATAGAGATGCCTGTACTTGCCGAGTTATTCTTTTATGCAGCAGTGTCTATGGTACCGATGTCACTCCCGTTAGCATTACTGCTGGCATCTTTAATGACTTTCGGAAATTTAGGTGAACGACTCGAATTGTTGGCAATAAAAGCTGCCGGAGTATCGCTTCTACATGTCATGCGTCCTTTAGTCATAGTAGTTGCCTTGATAGCTATTGGAGCTTTCTTTTTTCAAAATGACATACTTCCGAAAGCTCAGGTAAAAATGTACACTCTACTCTACTCGATACGGCAAAAGTCTCCTGAGTTGGACATTCCTGAAGGTGTTTTTTACGATCAGATCAACGGCTATAACCTTTATGTCAAAGAAAAAGACAGAAAAACCGGGATGATGAGAGATATGATGATTTATGATTTATCAGGTGGTTTCGATAACGCAATGGTCATTCTGGCCGATTCAGGAAAACTCAAATTGACCGAAGATAAACAATACTTATTCCTTACCCTATACAGCGGCGAATCTTTTGAAAATCTGAAAAGTCAAAGAACAGCTGTAAATAGCGTTCCTTATCGGCGTGAAACTTTTTCGACAAAAGAAATCCTAATACCATTTGATGCCGGATTTAACCGTATGGATGACGGAGTAATGCAAAATCAATACATCGGTAAAGACATGCACGAATTGCGAACTTCTATCGACTCCATGACTTTAAGAACAGACAGTATCGGCAACAGTTTTGGAAAAGAGCTCATAAACTCCGGATATTTTACATTGTATAACAATGAACGACGAGATAGCACCTACAAAGGACGATCAGCACCCCCAACTATTAATATAGACAGTATATACGCATCGGCATCTCTACAACAAAGAGAATCAATGCTGAACCGAGCTGTTTCAAGAGCCGAAACCGTACGCCAAGACTACGAATACAAAAGTATACTTTCTGATGGAGACCAACGAATCATACGTCGTCACGAAATGGAAATGCACAAAAAATTCACTCTTTCTTTTGCATGCCTGATTTTTTTCTTTATCGGAGCTCCTTTAGGTGCAATCATCCGGAAAGGCGGGTTGGGAACTCCGGTTGTTGTATCGGTATTATTATTTATATTTTACTACATCATAGACAACTCCGGATATAAAATGGCGAGAGATGGCCGTTGGGAAGTATGGGAGGGCATGTGGCTAAGTTCTGCAGTATTACTACCATTAGGCATTTTCCTCACCTATAAAGCCGTCAACGATGCAGATGTTTTCAATAAAGACCTTTATATAAACTTCATTTATAAACTGATCGGTAAAAAAGAAACCCGCCATATTACTATGAAAGAAGTAATAATAAATGAAGTCGATATAAATGAAGCAGAAAAACGAATAGAACAAATAGGCATTCTCTGTGACCGAATGCAAAAAAATACTGGTAAGAAACGACAATCTTACTATCAGTACTGGACGCAAGGTTACGACAAGCATTTACTCCGTTCTCTAAAAACAGAAGTTGACAATTGGGTAGAATATGCTCAAAATACTCGATCTCAAATATTAATAAGTAAACTGATAAATTATCCGGTTCTTCGCATGCTGCTACTATACCAGCCATGTCGAATACGATGGATAGGAATTGTCATGACTGTTTTATTTCCTATATCCATACCTATATATCTGGTCGGTTGCTGGGAACAACACCGATTAAGGCAAGAATTACAAACTATACAAAAAACAAATCAAGAAGTTCTTGCTATTATCCGAGAAACAGAGCAAAAATCCGAAATTCAATAATTTAAGAATTTCCTTTTTTCGAATTTACCCATTCCGGTGTCTGTTCATCCGGAATATTAAATACAAAGATTATGAATGAAATAAAACTAAACACGATAGAAGAAGCGATAGAAGATTTTCGGGAGGGAAAATTTATTATCGTTGTCGATGATGAAGACCGGGAAAATGAAGGAGATTTCATCATTGCAGCAGAAAAAATAACTCCGGAAAAAGTTAATTTCATGCTCACACATGGACGTGGGGTATTATGTGCCCCGATAACAGAAGAGCGGTGTGAAGAGTTAGATCTGAACATGCAGGTTGCAAACAATACATCGATACACGAAACCCCTTTTACCATAACGGTCGATAAATTAGGAGGCGGATGCACAACAGGCGTTTCGATGTTCGACCGAGCTGAAACAATCCGGGCATTAGCCGATCCGAAAACAAAACCGTCAGATTTAGGACGTCCGGGACATGTAAACCCTCTTCGTGCCCGCTCCAGAGGAGTATTGCGCAGATCCGGACATACCGAGGCTGCCGTAGACTTAGCTCGTTTGGCAGGTTTGTATCCGGCAGGGGCATTGATAGAGATCATTAATGAAGACGGGACAATGGCTCGTCTCCCTCAATTAATGGAAGTCTCCCGAAAATTCGGCATCAAGATCATCTGTATCAAAGACCTCATCGCCTATCGTTTAAAAGAAGAATCGATTGTCGAAAAAGGCGTAGAAGTAAATATGCCTACGGCATACGGACATTTCAGATTAATCCCGTTCAGACAAGTTTCCAACGGACTCGAACACATCGCCCTTATAAAAGGAGAATGGGAACCGGACGAGCCAATATTGGTACGAGTCCATTCGTCCTGCATGACGGGAGATATATTCGGTTCGAAACGGTGCGAATGTGGAGAACAATTGCACAAAGCGATGGAAATGATCGAAAAAGAAGGAAAAGGCGTCATCGTATATATGAATCAAGAAGGCAGAGGTATAGGCCTTATGAATAAAATGAAAGCTTATAAACTACAAGAAGAAGGTTTAGATACGGTAGATGCTAATCTTCATCTCGGATTCAAAGCTGATGAACGAGATTATGGCGTAGGAGCTAATATACTCCGCGAATTAGGAGTCCGTAAAATGAGATTAATGACCAACAATCCTGTAAAACGCATCGGATTAAAAGGTTATGGACTGGAAATCGTGGAGAATGTACCGATCGAAGTAGAACCGAACCCATATAACATGTTCTATATGAAGACAAAAAAAGAACGTATGGGACACGATCTGCATAAAATAAAATAAAATAAAA
>NZ_CEVCIF010000076.1:0-3965 GCF_982245605.1 Coprobacter fastidiosus
GTACTCAAAAGCAACACTACTCACTCGCAAGAATAAAGGCCGGGAACAGGAAGACGGAAATCCTGTGGATTTTCTTTGGAATACATACGGCAAATGCCGTACTGATGATAGACAAGATCAGGAACAGGACGGTGAAAGCGGCATGATATGATTTTACAGGCAGAGGCAGAAGATGTCTTCAGACTTCTTCCCGAGCGTCATGTCTTGTAGGGTAAGATTGTGTGAGAAATTACAGGAATAGGACTATAAAAATGGCATATGAAGTGAGTATGCTCTATCATCTTCATATGCCATCTTGATTTTTAGGGACATTTACTGAATATCCCTAAATAATTTATTTGCAAGAGGTTCTTTGAAGTCTCGTTGGAAATAGAATAAAAAGGTTTTCAAGATAGTTTTAGGAAGACATTTTATTTTTCTCCTATATAGATAGAACATATTCCGAAAGTCAGTTTTTTGCAGTAGGTTTTGGAAAACCCGGCTTTATGAAATATTTTCAGCATTTCTTCTCCTTGCGGAACGGCAGCGATCGATCGGGGTAGGTACGTATAGGCTTGGCTGTCTTTGGTAAACAGTTTTCCCATTAATGGGATAATATGGAATGTATATAATCGGTAAAGTTGTTTGAATGGAAAATGTTCGGGGGTCGAAAATTCGATCACTACCAATGTACCTCCGGGTTTCAATACCCGATACATCTCGGAATATCCTTTTTCCAAATGTTCAAAATTGCGAACGCCGAAAGATACCGTAATCGCATCGAATGTATTGTCTGCAAATGACAGTGAGAGACAGTCCTCGCAGAAGAACTTTATTTTGTCATTGAGATGGTATTCATCTATTTTTTTGCGGGCTATATTTAGCATTCCTTCCGACAGGTCTATTCCCGTAATACTTTCGGGAGAAAACATTTTTTCCATGAGCAGAGGCAAGTCTCCCGTGCCGGTAGCAATGTCGAGTATTGTTTTGGGGCGATATGCTGCGAGCCGTTTCATCGCCGCACGTCTCCATTGTTTGTCTATACCGAAAGTCATCATTCTGTTCAGCATGTCGTATGTCGGGGCAATTGTGTCGAACATTTGCCGGACTTGAGAACTTTTTGACTCTTTTTTATTATAGGGAAGTATCGATTCTGCTTTGTATTTATCCATAAAAAGGATTATTTGAAAAAATAATATTGAAAAGCAAAAGCCGAAGAACGTGTTTATCGGCAATTGCTTTTCATTGCATGATTTATTCCGGCATTTATTGTTTGTTTAAAAATTCCGTGACATTATGCTCTATACGGGCGGCGACATTCTTGGTGTCAGCTTTGATAAATTTTTCACCGACGATATGTTCATAAAGTTCTATATACCGTTCTGAGACGCTTTCGCAATATGCAGGAGTCATTTCCGGCACTTTTTGACCTTCTTTCCCTTGAAAACCGTTTTGAATAAGCCATTGACGGACGAATTCTTTAGAAAGCTGTCGTTGTTCTTCGCCTTTGGCAAGACGTTCGGCATAACCATCTGCATAAAAGTAACGAGAAGAGTCCGGAGTATGTATCTCATCAATCAGGATGATTTTACTGTCTTTTTTCCCGAATTCATATTTTGTATCGACAAGAATCAATCCTTTCTCGGCCGCCATTTCAGTACCTCTCTTAAATAATGCCTGTGTATATTTTTCGAGTTGTTCGTAATCTTCTTTTGACACAATACCCTGAGCAATGATCTCTTCTTTCGAAATATTTTCATCATGGCCTTCATCAGCCTTGGTTGTCGGAGTGATGATCGGAGTTTCAAATTTTTGATTTTCTATCATTCCTTCAGGTAAAGTAATACCGCATAATGTTCGATCTCCGGCTTTATAAGCTCGCCATGCGCTACCGGTCAGATAACCTCGAATGACCATTTCTACTTTAAACGGTTCACAGCGAACGCCGACAGTAACCATCGGATCGGGAGTTGCGATTTTCCAGTTCGGGACAATGTCTGAAGTCGCATCAAGAAATTTTGCGGCAATTTGATTCAATACTTGTCCTTTGTAGGGAATCCCTTCTGGAAGTATTACGTCGAAAGCGGAAATTCGGTCACTGGCGACCATTACCAACAGTTCGTCGTTGATATTGTACACATCGCGTACTTTCCCGTGATATACACTTTTTTGACCCGGAAAGTTGAAGTCTGTTTTTACCAAAGCATTTTTCATTTCTGTAATACTTATTATGTTGTTATAGTTCTTTTTTTTCTATATTTATTTCGGGTATCGTTGCAGTTTTTGTTTCTTTTTTTTGTTTTTCTTCAAACTTTTCATAAGCCTCGACAATTCGTTGTACTAGTTTATGTCGTACGATATCTTTCTTTCCGAATTCTATTTTTCCGATTCCCGCCACACCTTTCAATATTTTTATAGCTTGAACCAAACCGGATGTCTGAGAGGAGGGGAGATCGATTTGGCTCATATCTCCGGTAACTATCATTTTTGCATTCATGCCTAATCGTGTAAAGAACATTTTGATCTGGTGCGTCGTAGTATTTTGAGCTTCATCGAGGATGATGACGGCATCGCTCAAAGTTCGTCCCCTCATAAATGCCAGCGGGGCTATTTGTATGACGTTGTTTTCCATTAGGTCTTTCAATTTGGCTGCGGGAATCATATCTTGTAGAGCGTCATAAAGAGGTTGTAGATAAGGGTCGATTTTATCTTTCATATCTCCCGGAAGAAATCCCAGTTTTTCTCCTGCTTCTACTGCGGGACGACTTAGAATAATTTTTTTTACTTCTTTATTTTTTAATGCCCGAACCGCCAAAGCTATAGCTACGTACGTTTTTCCAGATCCGGCAGGGCCTAAAGCAAATACAAGATCGTTCGTTTCGAAGGTTTTTACCAGTTTTTGTTGGTTTTCGGTACGTCCTATGATCGGTTTTCCGTTTACTCCATGTATAATGAGATGTTCCTGTTTTACCTCAGTAGGAGTTTGTCCTTTTATAATGTCGATAATAATTTCTTCATTGAGGATATTGTATTCTGCACAATATTTTTCAAGCTGTTTTATTTTACTTTCGAAAATCGCCGTTTCATTTTCATCTCCGATTACCTTGATAACCATTCCTCGTGCGGTAAAACGTAGTTTCGGAAATAAAGTTTTTATCAATTGTATGTTGCAGTTGTTGATTCCGTAGAATACAATCGGGTCGATGTTTTCCAAAATTATTATTCTCTCGATCATCCGGTAAGTTTATCTTCTCTATTAAAATTGTAATTTATTGTATATAAATGGTTTTGTGATATACGACGATTGTTTCGAATAACACGGGCAAAGGTAATAAATAAAGCATATATTTCCGCATCTGTAAAAGTAAAAGATGAGTAACAGAACATATTATTATCTTTGTATTGTTATAGTAACAATTAATCGAGGAAATATGGCATGGATTTATCTTTTTTTAGGAGGTTTGTTTGAGATAGGGTGGCCGCTCGGATTTAAATTGGCTCATGGTTCGTCAGGTAAAATCTTATGGATAACATTCTCGGTGTTGTCTATGGCTTTGAGCGGTTTGTTTCTTTTTATGGCTCAGAAAACAATTCCGATCGGTACGGCTTATGTCGTTTGGACAGGAATCGGTGCTGTCGGAACTTTATTGATTGGCATATTCTTTTTCAATGATCCGGCTTCGTTTTGGCGGTTATTTTCTGCATTTCTTGTGGTTGCCGGAATAATCGGCATAAAAATAGCCTCTTGATAGTTTGTGCCTGTCGGAATTTTGCTTGATTCAGGTTTTTGGGTGTTTTTCTGAGAGAGAAACAGGCTATCGAGTAAAAACGCAAAATAACCTAGTGATATTTTTTATTGGAAAATTCAGACAGGTCTTATATAATTTTATTTCGTTTTGGAGCAAAATTGAATTTGTATTCAAATTTTAGGAAATGTTTGTATGTTAGGAGTGTTGGGTTTAAGTACCGCGGCTGCTGGGATAAAC
>NZ_CEVCIF010000077.1:0-3301 GCF_982245605.1 Coprobacter fastidiosus
ACTCTATCGACTTTATATGCCATCTTACTTTTTAGGGACATTTACTGAATATCCCCGTTTTTACTCGTCAGATAAGCGAGTTATCATCCTCATAAAACAGGAAAAGTAACTTTTCAATGTATTATCTTGAAAAAGGAAGTTTTCATATCTTTCAGATTACTATTCTTTATGAGTAAGAATAGTTTCGATATTATACCGAGGGCGATCTTTCACTTCGATATAAATTTTTCCGATATACTCTCCTATTATCCCAATGGAAATCAGAACCAAAGCTCCGATAAACCACACAGAAAGCATTAGTGATGCCCATCCTGCAACAATATCTCCTGTTAAATAAGAACATAACGTATATATAAATGCACAAAACGTCATAATCAGGAAAAATACGCCAGCACCGAATATCAAACGCACAGGTTTTACCGAAAATGAGGTTATACCGTCTATCGCAAAATTGAGCATTTTACTCAACGGATATTTAGATTCTCCTGCAAAACGTTCATGACGATCATAATATACGCATGTCGTATTGTAACCGATCAACGGCACTATACCTCGTAAAAATAAATTACGTTCTCTGAATTTCATAAGTTGTTCCAACGCCCGTTTACTCATCAAACGATAATCGGCATGATTATAAACCGATTTCACTCCTAATCCTGTCATCAACTTATAAAAGCAAAGAGCTGTAGTCCGTTTGAAAAAAGTATCTTTCTGCCGAGATTTTCTTACTCCATAAACGATGTCAAAACCTTCTTCATATTTCTTTACCATTTCCTCTATGACCGAAATATCATCCTGTAAATCGGCATCTATCGAAATCGCAAGATCACTCATATCTTTAGCGACCGTCAATCCTGCCATCAACGCATTCTGATGCCCGACATTGCCGGCCAGATTAACGCCATATACATACTTACTCTCCTTATACAATTTACGGATAAGTTCCCATGTATTATCCCGACTACCGTCATTGACAAACAATATAAAACTATCGGGAGAAATCATCTCTTTTTTTATCAATCCTTCAAGGACAGAAATAAGACGTCTGGATGTTTCCTTTATTACTTCCGATTCGTTATAACACGGTACAACGATACTTAGTATCATATATTTTTAAAGTTAAAAGACAAATTAATAAATTAACGAAATCAAAGATACATAACATATCGCATTAAAACCAATCAATTTATATAAAATCTCACAGTCAGATTAAGAGCTTGCCTAAATTTTTCGACAAAACAATATTCAGGCAAGTTCTTAATCTTAATATCTAAAAAGTAATTTATTTATAATGCTTTCACGCTAAAGACATAGCGTCCTTTTTCTACCATTTTTTTTGCCGTCAGGGAAAGACGGAATATTTTCTCACCCCAAACATTAGATAATCTGGGATCTGTAAGCAAAATTGTCTCTAAAGACGGTGTAAACAAAGACTTATCATAATGGAGCTCTACAATTTGTCCCTCTACCGAAATTTTCACTTTCCCTGCCGTATTCAAATCAATATCTCCCCATAATAAAAAATTTACCTGATTTTCATTTTTCAATTTCTTTAAAATAAAATCATCAGAAATATCCAGACTACTGTCCCGAAGACGATATGTTCTTATCCACTTTTCGACCTCCGCATTATCGGGATAAGCAGTAGCAATATTCATAGACAATTGCTTTTTCTTCTTGTCCAGCACGACATCCGTCGCTTTATATTCAGACCCGAATTTTTGAGGTACTCCGTTGATCATCGGTAAATTATGATAATTGCTTTGCATCGTCCATATCGTATAACGTTCTTTCCCGAAAGTTTGCCGTGTATAAGTACCGACTCCGGCATCTATAATAACCGGAACTGCGTTATAGTATAAAGAAAATGTCCCGACATCATTATGATTATGACTTTCGTTATTATATCCGCCTTTAACAGCTAAGAAAAAACCTTTTTTATTTTTCAAATAACAGAATTGTGTTTCCGGATACCATGTTACCTCCGGAGTCTGGTGTACCGGAGTCGTTTTTTGCATACCTTCGCTATAAAGCAGACATTGCAATGTACGGAATATATCTCTTCCCGACGTTATGACGATTCCACCTTTTTTACGCGACAGCCAAGCTGCATACTTTTGCATTTCATCACTGCCGATTGCTTTTCCATAGCGAAAAATCAAACCGGCATCTCCACCACCCTTTGCAGAAGCATCGGCAAAATTAACGACCCAGCCGTCACCGACATAAGTCCGAGAAATATATTCCCCCATATTACGGATTAAAGGGTTCGTGAACAAAGACAATTTTCCTCCCGTAGCGTCATACAACAATTGCAGATAATCATACATTTTTCCAGCAGCATGCCCCCAATAGGATGGTCCTTCTTCACACGCTCCGTCAGAATGGACATAATTTATAAATTTATCTACCGAAACCATTGTCCTATATACGGCATCGGCCAATTTGTTTTTATCATTCTCCAATAACAAAAAGCATTGTAATACATTTGCATTACACCAAGGATTCCAATTATTTACCAACTGCCCCTTGTAATCAAATGCCATCCACCAGAAACGATCTTCCTGCATATAAGTATCCATAATTCGTTCTTTTATCTCCTTATAAAGACGTTTTGATATTATAGGATCTACTTTATCAAACTCTTCATGAAAAAAATAATATACCCATGACAAAAGAGCTCCCATATCTCCAGAAACCAAATCGATTATATGTTCCGTATAATCGGGTAAAGACCGTTTAGAGTGCTGAGCAGGAAGATGGGCGGAAAGAGCCCAAGATGTCATTTCACACGAATATACTACACCATTGACTAGCTGATCGATAAAACGGCCTTTTCCTTCAGCTAATTCAGCAATTGCCAGATCTGCAATCGCATTATTATTACTGCTATTAGGGTTTTCCATAATTTTACGATTACCAGTACGTTCATATTCCAAATAATCGGTAGCTTTTATGACTTTCCATTCATAATTCAGTTGCTTTTCACCTCGTCTGATCAGCATCTGTTTATGTTCTTTTGTTAAAGCATCCCATCCTTCACGATCGGTATATTTTGGATAAGATACCCATTTTTGATTGGGAATAAGAATTTCTTTAAGCCGTGTTACATCGGCCTGTTTTTCTAAAAGATTTCTCTCTTCATATCCATATCCGGAATAAGAAAGAATCAAAAAAAGCATAAGGCATGAAAACTGTTTCATAGTTAATCGAAGGTTAAAAATTCGGTTGATACAAATATAAACAAACCTGTTGGCGGAATTAAAATAGCGCATATTTAATTCTGCCAATAGGCTTTTCA